>JBGPIW010000270.1:0-4375 GCA_041485045.1 Gemmatimonadota bacterium
CGGTGACGAGCTCCGACAGCTACAAGACGCGCTCATTCCTCATTCTGGCCGGCATCGACTTCTAGCCGACCATTCACCCTCATTCCGGGGCCGGTCGCAATTGCCGCGGCCGGCCCCGACCGGGCGCCGGCGGGCACCGAAGGATCTTCCTGAATCGGGATCCCGCCTAGCGCACCTACCGCACGCTCGGCATACTCCCTCCCGTCGCCCGTCCGCAGGCGAACGTCCCGCACGTGTCGAGGGTCGGATGAGCGCTCCAACCACAGCTCGCCCCCGTCTCCTTCAGGCGGCGTTGAACGGCGCGCGGCGGCGCGAGGACCATCCCGCGCTGCCCACCTCATCCCTGGATCTGGCGGACGCGGCCGCGCAGAGCGTGGCCGCGGGCGCCGCGGCGATTCACGTGCACGTTCGCGATACGCGAGGGGTGGAGAGTGTCGCTCCCGATGATGTCGCGCGTGCCGTCACCGCGCTGCGGGTCGCGGTTCCCGGCATCCCGGTCGGGGTGAGTACCGGCGCCTGGATCATGCCCGAAACGGAGCTGCGGCATCAGACCGTCTCGGCCTGGGCGGTGCACCCCGACTACGCCTCCGTCAACTTCGACGAGCCCGGCGCGGAGCTGCTCGCGCAGCTGCTGCTCTCGCGCGGCACGGGGATCGAGGCGGGACTCGCCCGGCCGGTCGCCGCCCAGCGCCTGATACGGAGTGGGCTCGCGCCGCGCTGCCTGCGCGTGCTGATCGAGCCGCAAGCGCAGCAGGTCGATGCGGCCTTGAAGACCGTGGCCGAGATTGAAGCGCTGCTCGATGCCGCCGGCGTCACCTTGCCGCGATTGCTCCACGGCATGGACGGCACGGCTTGGCCGATGATCGCCGAGGCGGCGGCCCGCGGCTACGACACACGCATCGGTTTCGAGGACACGTTGACCCTGCCGGACGGCTCCATGGCGGCGAGTAACGCCGTGCTCGTCACCCTGGCCCGACGCTCGTTCGGCTGAGGGTCATGGACGAGTTTCTCCGCGCTGCGATTGCCGAAGCGGAGCTGGGGTTGGCCGAGGGCGGCATCCCGATTGGCGCCGTCCTCGTCCATGACGGGAAGATCCTCGGCCGCGGACACAACCGGCGCGTGCAGCAGAACAGTGCCGTGCTGCACGCCGAGATGGACGCCCTGGAGCGGGCAGGCCGCCGCCCGGCGGCCGTGTACCGTTCGAGCACGCTCTACACCACGCTGTCGCCATGCGCGATGTGCAGCGGCGCCATCCTGCTCTACGGCATCCCGCAGGTCGTCGTGGGTGAGAACCGTACCTTCCTCGGGGAAGAGGACCTGTTGCGCGGGCGCGGCGTTACCGTGACCGTGCTGGGGGACGAGCACTGCCGAACCCTGATGGATCGCTTCATCGCCACCCATCCGGGACTCTGGAACGAAGACATCGGACGCTGATGACAGTCCCATGCCGGCGCACTTTCCCGGGACCATGGGCCGGTGCAAGTTTGGGCAGGATGCCGGTTGACCGAAACCACCACCACCGCGTGCCGGAGACCACAATGCCGCGTATCACCCGGCGAGAGCTGCTCGCCGCCACCGCCGGTGCGGCAGCGTTCGCCGCGCTCGACATCGCGCCCGCGATCGCCCGCACCGATCCACCACGCTCGCCGGCGCGTCTCAAACAGTCCGTGTGCCGCTGGCCCTTCGAGCGCATCCCGCTTCCCGATTTCTGCCGGGCGAGTCGGGCGCTGGGACTCGTCGCCATCGATCTGCTCCAGCCGGACGATTGGCCCGTCGCCCGGGAGGCGGGGCTGGTCTGTTCCATGGGATATCCCACCACGCGCGAGGATTTCATCGCTCGAGGCTTCAACGACCGGGCGAGCCACGACCTGCTCGTCCAAGAGCTCGCGGACACGCTGCCGCTGGCGGCGCGGGCTGGGGTTCCCAACCTCATCGCGATGTTCGGCAACCGGGGGGGACGGACCGACGACGACGCGGCCGCGGCCTGCATCGACGGATTGCGCCGGGTCGCGCCCCTGGCCGAGTCGCAGGGCGTGACGGTGTGCGTCGAGCTGCTGAACAGCAAAGTGGATCATGCCGATTACCAGGGCGACCACACTGCGTTCGGCGTCCGGGTCATCACGGGGGTCGGCTCGCCGCGCGTGAAGCTGCTGTACGACATCTACCACATGCAGATCATGGAAGGCGACGTGATCCGGACGATCCGTGACCATGGCGCCCACATCGGCCACTTCCACACCGGCGGCGTCCCCGGCCGGCACGAAATCGACGATACGCAGGAGTTGAACTACCACGCGATCGCGCGCGCGATCGCGGACAGCGGATTCTCAGGCTACCTGGCGCACGAATTCCAGCCCACGCGGGACCCGCTCACGGCGCTGCGGGACGCCGTCGCGACCTGCCGCGTGTGACGCTCGCCATCACGTTCCGCCAGCCGGCACTCACGCCGGCGCAAGCCGAGGAGATCGCCGAGCGGCGCTTTGGGCGCTCCGGCTTCGTCCGCCCGCTGCCCAGCGAGCGCGACCAGAACTTCATGATCCGTTTCGCGGATGGGAAGCGCGCCGTCCTCAAGGTCGCTCACGCCGGCGAAGAGCGGGACATCCTCGAGCTGCAGAACCTGGCCTTGCACCGCCTCACCGAGCGCGCCCCCGGCATCGCCTTGCCGCGCGTGCTCCCCGCGCGGGATGGGGCGGAAATCGTCGACGTACGCGGCCCGGAGGGCGAGACGTACCGGGTCCGGATGCTGTCCTGGGTTCCGGGAACGGTCCTCGCACTCGTCCGCCCCCACACGCCGGAGCTGCTCGAGAGCCTCGGGCGTTTGATCGCGCAGCTCGATACGGGTCTCGAGGGGGTGGACCACCCGGCCGCGCACCGGGAGCTGAAGTGGGACCTGGCCCGCGCCGGCTGGATCCGGGAGCACCTCGACACGGTCGGCGACCCGTCGCGGCGCACTCTGGCGACGCGGGCGCTCGACCGCTTCGAGAGCGAGGTCGCCCCGATGCTCGGCAGCCTGCCGTCGGGCACGATCTACAACGACGCCAACGACCACAACCTCCTGGTGCGCGGCGACGACCCGTGGAGCCGCCGCGTGACGGGTGCGATCGACTTCGGCGACCTGGTCCATAGTGCGATCGTGTGCGACGTGGCGATCGCCGCCGCCTACGCCTCGCTCGCCAAGCCCGACCCGCTCGCCGCCGCCGCCCGGGTCGCCGCGGGGTACCACGCCTTGCATCCACTCAGCGAGGCGGAGCTCGACCTCCTCGACGCCCTGATCGCCACCCGCCTCGCCGTCAGCGTCGTCAATGCCGCCGTGCAGCGCGCCGCGGTTCCGGAGAACGCCTATCTGACGGTCAGCGAGACGCCGGCGTGGGAGGCGCTGGAGCGCCTCGCGACGCTGCCGCCGCGCTTCGCCCGCTACGCCCTGCGGGACGCCTGCGGCTTCGCCGCCGTTCCGACTGCACCGGCCGTGGTGCAGTGGCTGACCGAGCATCCCGGTGAGCTGGGACCCGTGGTGACCGCGGACCTCGTTCGCGATGCGGCCGTGCTGGACCTCTCGGTCGGCAGCCCGTCCATCGCGAATCCGCGGGCCGTGGCCGATGCGACCGCATTCACGCGCGCCATCGATGCCGTCCTCGTCGAGGCGGGCCGGACAGTGGGAATCGGGCGCTACGACGAACCGCGTCTGCTCTATACGAGCGACGCGTTCCGCGCCGAGGGCAACGACGGCCCCGAGTGGCGGACCGTTCACATCGGCCTCGACATTTTCCTCCCTGCGGGCGCCCCAGTGCAGGCGCCACTCGGCGGGGCAGTGCACTCGTACCGCGACAACGCGGCGCCCGGCAACTACGGCCCGACCGTCATCCTGCGGCACGCTGTGGACGGCGGGCGGCTCACCTTCTACACGCTCTACGGTCACCTCGACCGGGACTCGCTCGCCTGGCTGCGCCCCGACCTTCCGGTGGCTCCCGGCAGCGTCATTGGGCGCATCGGTGACGCGACGGTCAATGGGGGTTGGCCCCCGCACCTCCATTTTCAGATCATCACCGACGTCCTCGACATGGAGGGTGACTTCCCCGGTGTGGCCCGGCCCAGCCAGCGCGCCGTCTGGAAGAGCCTCAGCCCCGACCCCTCCCTCATCGCGGCGGTCCCTTCCGTCCTGTTGCCGCCGGCGGCGCCGACGCCGGAGCGGTTGCTCGAAGCACGCCGGCATCATCTCGGGCCCTCACTCAGTCTCGCCTACCGCCGGCCGCTCGAAATCGTGCGCGGCTGGATGGAGTTCCTCTACGATCGTGAAGGACGCCGCTACCTCGACGCGGTGAACAACGTGCCGCACGTGGGGCACGGGCACCCGCGCGTGGTGCGCGCCGGCCAGCGC
>JBGPIW010000271.1:0-4317 GCA_041485045.1 Gemmatimonadota bacterium
ACGGCCCCCGGCCGGACCATGGCGCCGGTGACGAATTCGGGTTTGCCCATCGCGACGATGAGGATGTCGGCCTCACGCGTCACCGCCCCGATATTGCGGGTGCGTGAGTGACAGACCGTCACGGTCGCGTTGCCGCCGGGCGCATCCTGCAGCAGCAGGGCTGCCATCGGCCGGCCCACGATATTGGAGCGGCCCACGATCACCGCATGGGCGCCGGTGGTCTGCACGCCGCTGCGCACCAGCAGCTGTTGGACGCCGTAGGGGGTGGCGGGCCGGAACCCCGACAGGTCCCCACTCGAGACCTTGCCCACGTTCACCGGGTGAAAGCCGTCCACATCCTTGCCGGGATCGATGCGCAGCAGTACACGACCCGTGTTGATGTGCTTCGGCAGCGGCAGCTGCACCAGGATGCCGTGGATCTTCGGGTCGGCGTTCAGGCGGTCCACCAAGGCGAGCAGGTCCGCCTCGGTCATGTCCTTGGGCCGATCGAGGGTCTCGTGATACAGCCCAGCTTCGTCGCAGGCTTTTCCTTTCATCCGCACGTAGGTGGCGGACGCCGGATTCTCCCCGACCAGCACCGCCGCGAGTCCGGGCGTGATCCCCTGTGCCTTGAGCGCGCCGATCTCCGCTGTCAGCTCGGCGCGCATCGCCTGGGCGATCGCCGTGCCGTCGATCAGTGTTGCGCTAGCGTGCAAAGTCCACCGCCCGCGTCTCCCGGATGACCACCACCTTGATTTGCCCTGGATACTGGAGCTCCCGCTCGATCTTACGGGAGATCTGCTCGGCCAGCCCGCTCGCTTTCGCGTCATCCACCGACCCGGGCGCGACGACGACGCGGACTTCACGCCCGGCCTGAATGGCGTACACCTTTTCGACACCCGCGAACTCCGCTGCGATCTGCTCGATGGCGGTGAGACGCTTGACGTAGGTTTCGAACGCCTCGCGGCGCGCGCCCGGCCGCGACCCCGACACCGCATCGGCGGCCTGCACGATGACGCTGATCGCCGTGTCGTGCGGCACGTCGTCGTGGTGGGCCGCGATGCAGTTGATGACCACGGGATGCTCCCCGTACTTGGTCGCGACCTCCACGCCCAGCTGCACGTGAGTGCCGTCGTGCTCATGGGTGAGCACCTTTCCGATGTCGTGCAACAATCCCCCGCGCTTGGCCAAGGGGACGTCGAGCTTCAGCTCGGCCGCCATGATGCCCGCCATCCACGCGACTTCCTTCGAATGCTCCAGGATGTTCTGGCCGTAGGACGTGCGGTAGCGCATCCGGCCGACGAGTCGCACCAGCTCCTGGTGCATGCCGCGCAGGCCGGTCTCGTACACCGCCCGCTCTCCCGCCTCGACGATGCCGGCCTCGATCTCCTCCTGCGCCTTGCGGACCACCTCCTCGATTCGGCCGGGATGGATCCGGCCGTCGGAGATCAACCGCTCCAGCGCCAGCCGCGCCACCTCCCGGCGTACCGGGTCGAAGCAGGAGATCACGACCGTGTCCGGCGTGTCGTCGATAATGACGTCGGTGCCGGTCGCCGCCTCGAACGCCCGGATGTTGCGGCCCTCGCGGCCGATGATCCGGCCCTTCATCTCGTCGGAGGGGAGCGCCACGGCCGACACGGTCGTCTCGGCCGTATGCTCGGCCGCGATGCGCTGGATAGCGAGGGCCACGATCTTCTTCGCCTCGCGATCAGCGCTCTTTTGCGCCTGCTCGCGAATATCCCGCAGCAAGGCCGCCGCCTCCCCGCGGGCTTCCTCCTCCAGACGCCGCTTCAGCTCTTCCTTGGCGTCCTGCGCGGAGAGTCCGGCGAGTCGCTCGAGCTGGGCGCGAGCCTCCTGCTCGCGGCCCGCCAGCGCGCGCTCGCGGTCGGTGAATGATTGATCGCGCCGGGCGACCTCGCGCTCCCGCTCCGCCACCGCTGTTTGCGTCTTTTCGATCGCGCTCTGGCGCCGCTCCACATCCCGGCGCCGCTCCGCGAGATCCCGCTCCAGCTCCTCCCGAGAGCGGATCAGCTCTTCGCGGGCTTCCAGCTCGACGCGCGCACGGGCGTCCGCCACCTGCCGCTCCCGCTCTCCGGCCGACAGGCGAGCGGTCGCGTCCGCCACGCGGCGCTCCACGCGCCGGCCCAGCACATAGAAAACCGTTCCCGCGGCGATGCCGCCGCCGAGAACGGACAGGACGATCTCGATCCACGTGGACATCGATCTATCTCCGGCAACGCCACAGCCCTTGCGGGCCGGGCGACGGTCACCCGCGCTCTGCCGCCTTGCGCCGTCCCGGCGGCAGCATCTTCGCGAAATCATCGGCAAGGGCCGCCAGACGGCCGGCTACCTCGCGTTCACCCTTTTTCGACTGGAACAGCTCGTTGGTGATGTCGAGCGCCGCCAGGATCGCGGCTTTGTGCGTTTCGACGAAGCCGCCCTGCGCCAGCACCTTCCGCAACGCCTGATCGACATAGCCCGCGACCTCACGGGTGTATTCAGGCGGCAGGTCGGAGCGCACCGTGTACTCCTCGCCGCCGATCATCACCTTCACCGCGTGCTTCTTCGTGCTCATCGGGGCGCTCCACCACCTGCCGCCCCACTCGCTCTCGCCACGTCCCGCGACTGCTCTTCGAGAAACGACAGTCGCGCGAGCAACTCCTGGACGCGGCTCCGGGCTGCATCCACCCGCGTGCGCAGCTGCCGGTTCTCCGCCTCGAGCTCCGGGTTGCGACCCCGACCTTCCCCGTCCCCTCGCGCCGCTGCCGACCCGCGCGACGCCCCCCCTTTGCCGTCCGCTTCCGCTTTCAACGCGCGCGCGCGCCACATCGCCAGATCTTCGGCGACCTCGCGCAGCACCGCCTCGAGCTGCTCCAACGCCAGGATGTCAGCCCGCTCTGCGTCGTACACCCAGTTCGCCCTCCAAGAGGGCCAGCGCCCGTCGGAACACTTCGTCCACCTCGCTGTCGCGCAGCGTACGGGTGGGATCACGGAACACACAGCGCCAGGTCACCCCGCGTGTCCCTGGCGGGACTGCCGGCCCGCGATACTCGTCCAGCACCACCAGCTGCTCAAGCAACGGGCCGCCGGCACGGCGCAGCACATCCGCTACTTGCTGGGCGGTGACACCCCCCGGCAACACGAGCGAGAGGTCCTGCACCGTCGGCGGCTGCGCCGGCAACGGCTGGAAGCGGGCCGGTCGCTCCGCGGCAATGTCGATCTCGACCTCGAACCCGAGCACCGGGGCGGCCCACTTGGGCGCGTCCGCCTGAACCCGCGCGGCCCGGCCTACTTGCCGAGCCTCCCCGCCCGACACCGCCTGCCACAGATCCGTCCCGACTCCGGGAATCACCTGGGCGTCCGGGGCGGCAGTCGAAACCGCTAACTCAAAGTGGTGCTTGAGGTCCCATATGTCCATATCAGGCAGTTTCGCACTGTCGGACCAGTGGGGCGGCCGGCGCGCCCCGGTCAGGATGGCTGCCAGGGACAGGCGCTCCTCGGGGGGTGCCCCGCGCCCGGGACCAGCCCGAAAGACGGTCCCCACCTCGAACAGGCGGATATCACGCTCGCGCATCGTCCAATTGTGCTCGACCCGCCGCACGAGCCCAGGCAGGAGCCGGGCGCGCAGGTGGGATTCGGCGGCCGACAACGGGTTCTGCACCGCAACGCCGGCGTCCCCGCCTTCCGGCGGACCGAGCGGCGAGGTCCGGGCCTCGAAGTACCCGGCGCGTACCAATTGTCCGCGCAGACGGCCAAGCACGCGCTCGGATGGCGCATCCGGCACGGTGCCGGGACGGTAGGGACGGAGCTCGTCGGGAAATGCATCGTACCCCCACAGCCGGGCGATCTCTTCGATCAGATCGACCTCGCGCGTCACGTCCGGGCGCCACCCGGGGACCTGCACGGCGAGCCGGTCGTCCTTCGGTGCCGCGACGAACCCGACACTCGAGAGGAGCCGCTCGACCTCGGCCCGCGGCAGCGAAACCCCCAGCAGTCGGTCCACGCGCTCGAGCCGGAGGAAGATACTGCGCGGCGTCTGGGGCTCGGGCCAGAGATCGATCGGCGCCGCGCGCACCGCTCCCCCGGCAACAGCGACGATCAGCTCGATGGCGCGCCGCAACGCGTCCGGCATGCCGAGCTGGTCGATGCCACGCTCGAACCGGTAGCTCGATTCGCTCGAGAGTCCGAGGGCGCGGCGCGTGCGCCGGATGCGCGTCGGCTGGAAGCACGCGCACTCGAGCGCGAGGTCGGTGGTGGTTTCCGTGACCTCCGATTCCGCGCTGCCCATCACGCCGGCCACGATGGTGGGCCGTTCGGCGTCGCAGATCGCCGTCATCT
>JBGPIW010000272.1:0-4311 GCA_041485045.1 Gemmatimonadota bacterium
CGCTTGAGGCTCCCTTCCCAATACTGGGACCAGCTCTCGTGCGCGTAGACGAACCCGGTACCAAGTACTCGCCTCGGCATCAGCGTGCCGTCGTCGATGGACTGCGCCTGCAGCGATGCCGCGGCCAGCGCGTTACAGAGGAACGGCAGAACGGTTGCGGTCCGAGTCAGGAGCATGAGGCCCTCACAGCAGAATGCGATGGTCGCACGACTTTGATCGCTCGTTCAACGCGGGGCGAGACGATACGGGTCCCCCGGGGCCTCCGCAACCCCCCTACTTCCCTTTTGCTCCGACAGGAGTTATCAGACTTGATGCGACTGCACCGAACGGCAATACTTCCCTATTGCTCCGACAGGAGACGCAAGCCTTGACGCGTGTGGTGGATGTCCTGCAGGGCACGCTGGACCTGCTCCTGCTCAAAGCCCTGTCGCTGGAGCCTATGCATGGCTGGGGGATCACCAACCGCATTCAGCGGATGTCGCGGGACACCTTCCAGATCGGGCAAGGGTCGCTGTATCCCGCTCTCCAACGATTCGAGAAGCGCGGGTGGGTGACGTCCTACTGGCGGACCACCGAGAACAATCGCATCGCGAGGTACTACGACCTTACGGCGGCGGGAAAGGCGGCCCTCGGTGAGAAGATCGCACGGTGGCGCTCCTACACGGGCGCCGTGGACCTGGTAATAGACGCGCGGTAGCGGGAGGTCGCCCTTTGTCTATTTCGCGAGACTCTTCCCCTGATTCGACAGGATCTTCTTTTGGTTCTTGATGATCGCCTGCTGGTTTCGGATAATCCTCTTCTGATTGTCGAGGATCCCCAACAGCCGACGCTGGTTCCCAAGGATCTTCTTCTGGTTGGTGATCATCCGCTCTTGGTTCTTGCGTGTCGCTCCTGCCATTGCCGGCTCCTCGTTGTGGTTTCGAATTTACGTGTGAGGCCATGCTCCGATCACGCCGATACGGTATACCTCGCCGTGGAACTCGGCAACACACACGGCATCTCGGACCGAGGTCGTAACTCGGCCGTTCCTCATCTGAGACGATCGCTCCGCAGGGCCTGCCGCCGGGGCACCCGAGGCCCGGCCACCCGGCCGCGCCCGCGCCGTCCCTTGCCAGGCTCGGTCTCCTCGGCTCCGCGCACCACCTCGATGAAGCGTTGCACCGTCGGGCTCAGCGGCCGGTGACGGGCATGAATGATGCCGAGCGGCCGCACCAGATCGGGGATCCCGATGGGGATCGCCACCAGCGTCCCCATCTCCACCTCGGCCTGAATCGTCGGCCGCGGGAGGATGCTGACCCCCTGACCGCCCACGATCGCCTGCTTGATGGTGTCGATGTTGTCGAACTCCAGGATCACCTGGATCTGCACCCCATGATGCCGCAGCGCCCGGTCAATGGCCTTTCGGATCATGAGCGCCGGCTCGAACGCCACGAACGGCTCGCCCCGGAGTTCGGAAGGTTTGATCACCTTCCGCCGCGCCAGCCGGTGATGCGGATGGCACACCAGCACCATGGGCTCGGCCTTGAGGGCGACGACCGTGAGCTCGGGGTCGTGCGGGGGAAACGAAAGGATGCCGACGTCGGCATCACCCGCCAACACCGCCCCCAGGACCTTGTGGGAATGGTGGCATTCGAGCTGCACCGTGGCCTCGGGATAGGCCGAAGAGAACTCGTGGAGGTAGCGGCTGACTTCGTAGACGCCCACCGAGTAGATCGCCGCCAATCGCACGGTGCCGTCGATGCGCGTCTCGGCGGCTGAGACCGCGGCGCGCGCCTGTTCCCACGCCGCCAGCACGCCCAGGCAGGCCTCGTGAAACGCCTGGCCTTGCGGGGTCAGGACAAACGGCCGCTGCGAGCGATCGATCAGCGTCGCCCCCAGATCCTCTTCCAGCTTGCGGATCGCCTGGCTCGCCGCCGACTGGGAGACCAGGTGGTGCTCCGCCGCCAGCGAGTAGCTCCGCAGCCGCACCAGGTCGGTATAGAGCCGAAGGGTTTCCACGTGCATGCGGCAAAGTTATGTAATTAGTTTTTCTAATGCAAGCATTTTATCGCTTGTGTTTCCCTAATGCTAAAACTATCATGGCGTGTCCTGGGAACCATGGAGCTGTCGACCTGATGCCACCGTCGTGAAGGCTCGCCCGTCCCGCCATCGCCACGCCGCCTCAGGGCGCCCGGGCGATGGCTGTTCGGACCCCTGGCGCGAGCGCGACGCGTGCGGCGTCGGGTTCGTGGCGCAGGCGTCGGGGGCGCGCTCGACGACGATCCTGCGCCATGCCCTTCAGGCGCTCGCCCGGGTGGCCCATCGCGGCGCCGTCGCCACGGACCGCTCGGGCGATGGCGCCGGCGTCCTCACCCAGATCCCCGTCTCCCTCTTCCAGCGTGAAGCCGCGCGTCTGAACCTTGGGCTCGCGCCCGGCCAGCCATTTGCTGTCGCGGTTTTCTTCCTCCCCGGAGCGCCCGAAGCCCAGGCCCGCGTCACCGAACTCATCGAGGCGGTCCTCGCCGAGGAAGGCCTCCCGCTCTTGGGTTGGCGCGACGTTCCCGTGGACGTGGGCGCGCTGGGCGCGCACGCCCGCGGCACCTGCCCGGTCATCCGCCACGCCCTGGTCGGGGCCCCCGCCCACGGCTCGTGCGAGGAGCTTTCCTGGGAGCGTGCCCTGTACCTCGCGCGCCGCACCATCGAGCGGCGCGTGGCCGACAGCGGGCCCGGTCTCGAGCCATTCTTCGTGTGCTCGTTCTCGTGCCGCACGGTCGTCTACAAGGCGCTCCTCACGGGTACCGACCTGGCCCGCTTCTACCCGGATCTCCGCGCGCCGGACTTTGAGACCGCGATCGCTCTCTTCCACCAGCGCTACTCGACCAACACCACCTCGAGCTGGCCCCTGGTCCAGCCGTTCCGCCTGCTGGCGCATAACGGCGAGATCAACACGTTGTGGGGCAACCGCAACGCGATGCGCGCGCGCGAGCCGGCGCTCGCGTCGCCGGTTTGGGGCGACGCGGTGCAGCGGTTGAAGCCGGTGATCTGGGCCGAGGGGAGCGACTCGGCGAGTCTCGACAATGCACTGGAGCTGCTGGTGCGCTCGGGACGCGACCCGGTCCACGCTCTCATGATGCTGGTGCCCGAGGCGCACGAGGCGGGGGCCGAGATGGATCCCGCGCTGCGCGGCTTCTACGAGTTTCACGAGTGCCTGATCGAGCCTTGGGACGGGCCGGCGGCGCTGGCGTTCAGCGACGGCCGCCTGGCCGGTGCGGCGCTCGACCGCAACGGCCTGCGGCCCTGTCGCTACCAGATCACAGCCGCCGGCTTGGTCGTCGCCGGATCCGAAGCGGGCCTGGTGGACCTGGATCCTCGGGAGGTGGTGGAGGCGGGTCGCGTGGGGCCGGGCGAGCTGCTGGTGGTCGATACCCAGCGCCAGGCGATCCTCCACAACGCCGAGGCGAAGCGCGAGGTGGCGCGGCGCGAGCCCTATGCGCGTTGGGCCGCGCGCAGCGTGCGACGGCTGCGGCCCGCGGCGCCTCAGCCCGACGCCACGCCGGCCGACACCGGCGATCTGGCCACCCGCCAGCTCGCCTTCGGCTGGAGCTTCGAGGATCTGCGCTACGTGCTGGAGCCGATGGCGAACACCGGGCAGGACACGGTGTGGAGCATGGGTGACGACACGCCGATCCCCCCGTTGGCGCGCCGTCCCCCGGCGGTCTATGCCTTCTTCCGGCAGCGCTTCGCGCAGGTGACCAACCCTCCGATCGATGCGCTGCGCGAGACCCTGGTGATGTCGCTGCGCATGCACCTCGGGCGCCGCGCCTCGCTGCTGTCCCGGCGACCGGCAGGACTCCGCTTGGTGCAGAACGAGCACCCGGTCCTGCTGGAAGAGGAGATGGCCACGTTGCGGCAGGTGGCCGGCGTCCGGGTGGTTACCCTGGACGCCACTTGGCGCGCCGTCGGCGGCCCGGGCCAGCTGCGCGCCGCGATCGATCGCCTGTGCCGCACCGTGGGCCGGGCGGTGCGCGGGGGCGCGCGAATCGTCGTGCTCAGCGACCGCGGCGTAGACCCGGAATTGGCGCCCATCCCCATGCTGCTCGCCGTCGGCGCGGTGCACCACCACCTGCTCAAGAAGGGCCTGCGCGGGCGTCTCGGCCTGGTAGCGGAGGCAGGCGACGCGTGGGACGTCCACCATGTGGCGGCGCTGATCGGGTACGGCGCGGAGGCGGTGCATCCCTGGCTGGCGCTCCAGGCAGTGCAGGTTGTGGCGGGTGACGAGGGCCGCCAGCGATTCCGGAGCGCCGCGGAGAAGGGACTCCTCAAAGTGCTGTC
>JBGPIW010000273.1:0-4303 GCA_041485045.1 Gemmatimonadota bacterium
ATCAAGATGGTGCAGGCGATCCTCTCCCAGGCCGGCAGCGCGCTCGACTACGCGCACCGCCACGGCATCATCCATCGCGACATCAAGCCCGCCAACATCATGCTCGACGTCGAAGGGTGGGCCGTCGTGACCGACTTCGGCATCGCGAAGGTGAGCGAGTCGCAGGGGCTCACCATGACCGGGGCCACCATCGGCACGCCGACCTATATGAGCCCCGAGCAGTGCGCCGCGAAGGAGATCACCGGCTCGACCGACCAGTACTCCCTGGGGATCGCGGCGTACGAGCTGCTCACCGGCCACGTGCCGTTCGACGCCGATTCGGTGATGTCGCTCATGTGGCAGCATTTTCACGAGCCGCCACCGCCGATCCTCGAGCGCCGCCCCGATTGCCCCCCCGAGGTCGCGGCCGCGATCGAGCGGATGCTCGGGAAGAAACCGGCCGACCGCTGGGCCACACTCGAGGAAGCGGTCGACGCGATCGGGACCCCGCCGCTCAACGACCCAGTCCGCCAACAGATGAAAGCGCTCGCGCGCGGCGGCGCCATCTCCGACGCCGCTCAGCGGGCCACTCCGGTGAGCCCGGTGCCGCCGCACGTGACGACGCCCGAACGCTCGACCGGGAAGCCGGCCACGACACCTGCCCCACCCCCGCCGGCGGTCATCACCTCGGCGCCGACGACCCCGTTGCCGTCGCAACCGACCACGCCGATCCCGGCGGCGCCGACCACGCAGCTGCCGGCAACCGCCGCAGCTCCCGACGGCCCGCCGTCATTGCCGGTGACACCCGTGGAGCCGATTTCACCCACGTCGCCGCCCGAGATCGCCGCGACGCCCACGGCCGTGTTCGCGAAGCGGACGCGCCCGTCGGCGCCTCCCTCGCCCATACCGGAGCAGTCCGCACCAAGGAAACCCCGGCCCTCGGGTGCGGTCGCACCACCCCCGGGACGGATGTCGCGTCCCGAACCCATCCCCGCGCCCTACGCCACGCGGCCCAGTGGCGGCCCGATGCGATGGATCGCACCGGCGGCGGTCCTGGTGATGGCAGGAGTCGTCGCGTGGGCCGTCTTCGGCCGCAGCAAGTCGAACGCGCCGACGGCGAATACACCGACTCCGACAACGCTCGCGCCGGTCGCCACCGTCGCCGTGACCCCATCTCCCGCCGCCGTCGCAGTCGGCGGCACCGCGCAGCTCACGGCGGTCCTCAAAGACGGCAGCGGGAGCCTGCTCAACGGGCGAGCGGTCGTCTGGGCCTCGAGCGACAGTACGATGGCACGCGTGTCGCCGGCCGGCGTGGTCACCGCTCTCGCGCCCGGGTTCATCAACGTGCTCGCGATAAGCGAAGGCCACAGCGGTACCGGCACCGTCATGGTAACGGCGGTCGCGGCGGCCGTAGCGAGCGTCGATATCCCGCCGGCCACATCCATTCCGCTGGGAGACACGGCGGTGCTCACCGCCGCGCCGAAGGACGACCACGGCAACACGCTCGGTGGCCACCCGATGACGTGGAGCTCGAGCGATAGTCGGATCGTCGCCGTTTCACCGACCGGCACGTTGACCGCGCTGCGCCCCGGGACCGCGCTCGTCACCGTCGTCGTGGCAGGCAAGCGCGCCACGACGCGGGTCAGCGTCACGCCACCCGCCGTCGCCCTCGTGGTGATTTCGCCCCCCTCGGCGGCGCTCCAGATCGGGGGGCGGGTACAGCTCAGCGTCGCCGCGCGGGACGGCCACGACCGCCCGATCCTGGGACGCGCGGTCACGTGGAAATCGAGCGATGAAACCGTCGCCGCCGTGACCGGACAGGGCACCGTCACAGCCCTCCGCTCGGGCCAGGCGACGATTACGGCCCAGATCGAAACGCGGAGCGCATCGGCCGCCGTGACCGTGAGTGCGGTGCCGGTGGTGAGCGTGGCCGTAGCGCCCGCCGCACTGACGCTGGCCGTCGGGAGAAGCGCGCAGCTCACGGCAACGTTGCGCGACACGCGCGGCGGCGTCCTCAAGGACCGAGACATAGCGTGGGCGTCGAGCAACAGCGCCGTCGCCACCGTGTCAACTGCCGGCGTCGTGTCCGCGGCGGCAGGTGGCACGGCGACGATCGTCGCCACGAGCGACGGGATCACCGGATCGGCCACGATCACCGTGCCGGCGCCGGCCCCCGTCGCGTCGGTTCCAACACCGACCCCCACTCCCGCGCCCCCGCCCCCGCCCCCGACCCAGCCGGTCGAATCGCAACCAGCCGCGGCGCAGCCCGCGCCGAGCGCCGACGCGGAACGCCTACTGCCCCGCCGCGGCGTCGTCGCCGGCGGCTCCCACGCCTGCGGGATTGCGCGGAGCGGCGCTGCTGTGTGCTGGGGCAACAACGCCGCCGGCCAGCTCGGTGACGCATCGGCCGGCGCCTCGGCGAGCTCGCCGGTGCTGGTCGGTGCGTCAGGCGGCTTCGTGACGCTCGTCGCCGGTGGCGACCACACCTGCGGGCTGACGGCAGCTGGGTCGGCCATTTGCTGGGGACTGAATACGCGAGGGCAGCTCGGCGCGGGCAGGACCAGCGGCGCGCCCACCCCGGCGCCAGTCGTCGGCAACCATGCCTTCACGACGATCACCGCGGGCGCGCGACACACCTGCGGCCTGACCGGGGACGGCACCGCGTGGTGCTGGGGGGACAACGGCGCGGGGCAGCTCGGGGACGGCAGCACGCGGGGTGCCAATGCGCCGCGACCGGTGACGGGCGGCGTCAAGTTCCGCTCGCTCGCCGCCGGATCCGATCACACCTGTGGCCTCGCCACCGATGGACGCGTATTCTGTTGGGGCGACGGCTTCTCCGGACAGCTCGGGCGCGGCGCCCGCGAGAGTCAGACCGAGCCGGTGGCCGTCGACGCCGGTGTGAAGTTCACCGCGCTCGCCGCTGGTGGAAATCACTCCTGTGCCCTCGCCCAGGGCGGCCGGGCCTTTTGCTGGGGCGCCAACGTCGCCGGAGAGATCGGGGACGGCAGCAAGGCCGAGCGCGATCGTCCGGTGGCCGTCTCAGGCACCCGCACGTACAGCGCGCTCACGGCCGGGCCCGAGCATAGCTGCGCGCTGACCGATGCCGGCGATGCGTTCTGCTGGGGTCGGAACCGGGACGGGCAGCTGGGCGACGGCTCACAGGTTGACCGGGCGGCCCCCGTCCAAGTCGCGTCGGATCAGCCGCTCGCGTCACTGAGCGCGGGCAGCACGCACACCTGCGGCGCGACGCGCTCCCAGACGGTGGTGTGCTGGGGCGGCAACGCGCGCGGTCAACTCGGGGATGGTACCGTCACCGGCAGACCGAGCCCGGCGCCGGTCGAAGCGCACTAGGTTAGGTCACCGTTCATTCCACACAGGGGAGATACCGTGTCCAAGATCAACCGGATCCGTCAGGCGCTAGCGATCAGCGGTGGCCTGTTTGCCGTCGTGCTAGCATTCCCGCGCGACGGTCAGGCACAAGGGAAGCTCGAGCTCACGCCGTTTTTCGCGAGCTACTACGCCCTCACCACCATGAGCAACGATGCGAACGGCGATGGGTCGAACGTGAGGATTCAGCAGCTGAGTGCGCCGACCTATGGCGGCCGGATCAGCTACTGGGTGTCGCGCACGATCGGCATCGAGGCGGCCGCGGGATACACGACGAGCGGACTCCGCGCCTTCAGCAACGACACGAGCTCCGGCGGGCTCTCCTTCGCCGTGACGGGGAACGTGCTCCTGGCGAGCGCTCGCATGCTGTATCGGCCTGCCCGCACGAACCTGCATCTCATCGTCGGGGGCGGCATCGTGCATCGTGGCGGCACGTTCTGGAAAGACAGTCATACGAACTCCGGCACGAAGGTGAGCTCCCCGGCCGTGATCCTGGGCGCCGGCGTGCGGGCGTCCGTGACTCCCAAGTTCGCCTTGAACGTCTCACTCGAGGGGAGTTTCTATTCGTTCGATCCGGACGGCACGGACACCTTCAACAAGTCGAAGCTCCAAGCGGACGTGCTGCTGGCGATCGGCGTACCGCTCACGCTCAGCCACTGACCACACCGTAGGGCGGCACTACCACGCGGGCCCCGGCCATCCGCCGGGGTCCGCGTTTTCACAGGCCGTTGGCCTCGGCCTCACCTACGAGGGGACCGACGACGTCCCGCTGCTGTTCGTGCCGGCGGGAGGTGAAGCGGCGTCGCAACTCTGGCGCGGCGGCAGCGGCGCAGCTAAATCGCTTGCCGTGACCGCACCGATTCCCGTCGAGATCTGGACCCTGCGCGTCGTCGACGCGGAGACGCGTGCCCCGGTTCCCGGAGTCCCGATCAGCCTG
>JBGPIW010000274.1:0-4272 GCA_041485045.1 Gemmatimonadota bacterium
CTTGGACGGCGCCGGGCAGGCCACGCGCATTCGCCTGAACGCCACGGTCATCCGCGTCGCCCATGCGGGAGATCCCGCGCACGCGCCGCACGTGGTGGTCACCTACGTGCGGGGGAACCGGCTCTTCACGGTGCAGGCCCGCGCGGTCGTGATGGCGGGCGGCAGCTGGACCACGAAGCATATCGTGGGCGACCTGCCCGACGGCCATCGCGCGGCGTACGCGCAGTTCTATCGCTCGCCGTGCCTGATGGCGAACATCGCGATACGCCACTGGCGCTTCCTCTATAAGATGGGGATGACCGGGTGTCGCTGGTTCGAGGGCCTGGGCAACTATCTCTCGGTGCGGAAACTCGCGACCGTCGGCGGCATCGCCCCGACCTTCGGGCCCGATTCGCCGACCGTGCTGACGATCAAGGTGCTGTTCGCCCAGCCTGGTTTGCCCATCGGCGAGCAGGGGAGTCGCGGCCGCGCTCAGCTCCTCGGCACCTCGTTCGCGCAATACGAGCGCGCCTTCCGTGAGCAGCTGGGCGACATGTTCGCCCCGGGCGGATTCGACCCACGCAAGGACATCGCCGGCCTCATCCTCAACCGCTGGGGGCATGCCTATGTGAATCCTCAGCCGGGCTTTTTCTTCGGCACGGACGGCCAGCCCGCCCCGCGCGACGTGCTGCGCGAGCGTCCGCATGGGCGCATCGCGTTCGCGAATACCGATCTCGCGGGAGCGATGGATCATCGCAACTCGATCCGCGAAGCGGAGCGCGCCGTCAACCAGCTGGACGGCGCATGAATGGAAGAGAACACGCTCTCAAACCGTAGCGGGAGGACCCGTGTACAAATCATTGCTGATTTCCGTCAATGCACTCTGCGTTTCAATCCTGTGGTCGCAGTCACCGGCATCCCCGCCGGCAGCGGCGCCACGATCGACCCAAAGCACACTCTCCGTGCATTGGGAGGAGCTGACGGCGGCGGAGTTCCGCGAGGCCATCACCCGCGCCCAAGGCACATGTTTGCTCCCCTTCGGCATCATGGAAAAGCACGGACCGCATCTGCCATTGGGCAACGACCTGCTCAACGTGCGCTACGTAGCGATCAATGCGGCTCAGCAGGAATACGCCGTCGTGTTCCCGGAGTACTACTTCGGGCAGATCGCCGAAGCGACGCATCAGCCGGGCACCGTGGCCTACAGCCGGCGCCTGCAGCTCGACCTGCTGCAGGAGACGACCGACGAGATGGCCCGCAACGGCTGCAAGAAGGTCATCATCGTGAACGGCCACGGCGGCAACAACAGCCTGCTGCCCTTTTTCGCGCAGACGCAGCTCGACACGCCGCATGACTACGTCGTGTACGTACAGGGCTTTCCGGAGGGCGGGCCGGACGAGCCGAAGCACAAATCGAACCCGGCGACCGACATGCATGCTGGCGAAAGCGAAACGTCGTTGAGCATGATCGCCCGGCCCGACCTCGTCCATCAGGACCGCGCGGCGCAGGAATCGGGCGCCGATCAGGCGCGCCAGCACTTGCCGGATGGCCTCTACACCGGCATCTGGTGGTACGCGCGCTTCCCCAATCACTATGCGGGCGAAGGGGCCGCGGCCTCACGCGCGCTGGGCGAATACGAGGCGCGGACGTGGATCACCGGGATCGTCCAGGCGATCCGCGCCGTCAAGGCGGACCAGGAGAGCCTGCGGTTGCAGAATGAGTTCTACGAGCGGAGCCGGCATCCGCTGGACACGCCGCAATAAGGGCTATCAGCTATCAGCTATCGGCTATCGACTAGAGCTGATAGCCGATAGCCGATAGCCATTAGCCTTCTATCGTGAGCTCCGCGTGCAGATCCGCGTTGGAGTCTGCTCCAGACGTCGAAGCCGCTGGGTTCCACCACCCAACGCTTCGTCTGGGGGCTCCAGAATTGAAGTTCGTCCCGGCGCAAGGAGAAACGGAGCGTCCTGGTCTCGCCTGGTTGCAGGGTCACTCGGCGAAACCCTCCGAGTTGGCGAGCTGGGCGAGATGCAGAGCCGGAACGTTGATGAATGTAGAGCTGCGTCACCGCGTCACCCGGCACGGGCCGACGCCGTCGTAGCAGTCGACGCGTATTGATCGGCGTTACGATGTCGCGCCGATCGCCACCAGTGTGGCCTTGACGCCACGGCTACGTTCCGGCAAGACACGACTCTGATCAGGAGACCGCAAATGGCTCACACCACCACGCCACACCGGGACGCTGGCGTCCCGGGGCGCAGCACCTCGGAGGCCCGTTCGCCCGCCGCGACGACGGCTTATCCCACGAAGAACGATCTGCCGGAGGCCAGCCGGCGCGAGGCCATCGGACTGTTGAATCAGCGCCTCGCCGACTGCATCGACCTGCAGACGCAGTCCAAGCAGGCTCACTGGAACGTGAAGGGCCCCAGCTTCATCGCCCTCCACAAGTTGTTCGATGAGATCAACGCGGCCGTCGCCGAGTACGCGGACCTGGTCGCCGAGCGAATCGTGCAGCTCGGCGGCATCGCCGAGGGGACGGTTGGCGCCGTCGAGGGGCGGTCCACCTTGGTCGATTATCCGTTGACACTCTCGACGGGAGCCGAGCACGTGGCCGCCCTGTCGGACGCGCTCGCCATGTTCGGCCGCACGGTGCGGCTCGGCATCGAGGAGATGAACGAGCTCGAGGACGCCGGCAGCGCGGACATCCTCACCGAGATCTCCCGCGGCGTGGACAAGTGGCTCTGGTTCGTCGAAGCCCACCAGCAGGGCGCGTGATACCATGGCGCTCGTCGCTCCCCCATCGCCACCACTCCCCACCGCCCGCGCCGAGCACGTCTATCCGACGCTGACGCCGGAGCAGCTCGCCCGCATCGCCCCGCACGGGCGCCGGCGCCACGTCGAGCGGGGCGAGGTCCTGGTGCAGGCGGGGGAGCCGGTGGCCCGTCTCTTCATCGTCGTGTCGGGCCGGCTCGAAGTCGTGCGTCCGTCGGCCGCCGAGGAGCTCGTGGTGTCCTTCGGCCCAGGGATGTTTACCGGCGAGGCGACCATGCTGTCGGGTCGTCGCGGGCTCGCCCAGATCCGCGCTGGAGCGGATGGCGAAGTCATCGAAGTCGGTCGTAACGATCTGCTGGCGCTGATCCAGACTGACGGCGAGTTGAGCGCCATGTTCATGCGCGCCTTCATCCTGCGGCGCGTGGAGCTGATTGCCCGCGGCGTCAGCGACGTGGTGGTCTTGGGGTCGACGCATTGCCAGGGGACGCTCCGCATTCGTGAGTTCCTCACGCGAAACGGACATCCGTACACCATGGTCGACCTCGATCGCGATGCCGGCGTCCAGGATCTGCTCGATCACTTTCACGTTGGCGCTACCGACATCCCCGTGGTCATCACTCGCGGCGAGGTCGTGCTTCGCAACCCGACCAATCAGCAGATCGCCGACGCGCTGGGCTTCAACGACGCGATCGATCAGACCCAAGTCCGCGACCTGGTCATCGTCGGGGCGGGACCCTCGGGGCTGGCGGCGGCGGTGTACGGGGCGTCGGAGGGATTGGATGTCTTGGTCGTGGAGTCGACCGCGCCAGGAGGCCAGGCCGGCGCGAGCTCCCGGATCGAGAACTACCTCGGCTTTCCGACGGGGATCGCGGGTCTGGACCTGGCCGCGCGCGCCACCAACCAGGCGCAGAAGTTCGGCGCGCAGCTGATGATCGGGAACGGTGCCAGCCGCCTCGCCTGTGAGCACACGCCGTACGCGCTCGAGATTGGGGATGGGCAGCGGCTGCCGGCGCGCGCGGTGATCATCGCCACGGGCGCCGAGTACCGGCGGCTGCCGATCGACGAGCTGTCGCGATTCGAAGGGGCGGGCGTGTACTACGCCGCCACCTTCATGGAGGCGCAGCTGTGCGCGGGGGAAGAAGTGGTCGTCGTCGGCGCCGGCAACTCAGCGGGCCAGGCGGCGGTGTTCCTGGCACAGGAGGCCAGGCGGGTGCATATGGTAATCCGCTCGGCTGGCCTGGCGGACACCATGTCGCGCTACCTGATCCGTCGTATCGAGGACCACCCGGCCATCGTCCGCCACGTCCACACCGAGATCGTGAGCCTCGAGGGGAATGGTCACCTCGAGCGGGTGGGGTGGCGCGACAACCAAAGCGGGCAGGTCGAGACACACGGCATCCGGCACGTCTTCACCATGACGGGCGCCGTGCCCAGCACGGGCTGGCTCCACAACTGCGTGGCGCTCGATGCGCGCGGTTTCATCAAGACGGGCCCGGACCTCTCGCCGGAGGACCTGGCCAC
>JBGPIW010000275.1:0-4270 GCA_041485045.1 Gemmatimonadota bacterium
CAGCTCGGCGGTGCGCGTGGCCAACGCGGCGAGGGCGGGCGACGGCTCGGCGCGCTGGAGCGCGAGGAGTCCCAGCAGGGCTTCCGCGGTAGCGGTGGTGGATCCGCCGATGAGACGACCCGCATTCACCTCGCGCGTCATACGCGCCACGGCGCGCCCCAGCACCGGCCGCATGTTGGTCAGTCGGTCCGGGCGTTCCGTGCCGAGCACGCGTACCGCTTCACCCATCGCCCAAATGCCGCGCGCGGCCCAGTACGACATGCTCTTTCTGCCGCTGGGCACCGTGCGATTAGGATGGCCGCGCGCGTCGATGAAGTTGAGGAACTCTCCGTCGCCTTGCTCCATGGCGGTGACGAACGCCAGGAGTCCCAGCGCCTCGGTGCGCGCGAGCGAATCCCCCGTCGCTTCGTACAGGCGCAGATACAACACGGCCGCTCGCGCGGCGTCGTCCACGCTCGCGATCCCCTCGGACCCGTCGCGCAGCGGTGACGAGGTGGGTCGGTAGTCGGGCGCCTCCGCGTACAGCGCCACGACCCGAACGGGTGTGCCCCGTACGACGGCGTCCAGCCCGAGGTGACGCAGGTGTTCGAGCGAGATGTGCAATGGAGGCGGCGCCGCACCCTCTGCCACGGGTCGCACGTCGCGACCACACCCGCCTCCGCCCACGAGCGCCGTCAACGCAACTGCTCGTGCCACGAGCTGCGTGCGTGGGGCGATCACAGCGGCACGCCGCCCTGCCGGGCCGATATCGCGGCGCGCAGTGAGTCGACGAGTGCGCGTTTGTTCACCCGGGCGCCCGCGACTGACACGTCCGCCGCGCCGTAATACACGAGCACGTCCGCTCCGCGCTCCACGAGCCCCTGGGGAAATACGACGCGCACACCCGTGATGAAGTTCGCGGGGTCCACCTGCGGGATGCGTTGCAGCTCGATCTCATACGGTGCACTGGGCGAGAGCGCGGGCACGTCGGACACGTATCGCACGGTCTCGGGGCGGCTCAGGTCGAGCACGCACCATCCCATGGAGTAGACATTGCCTTCGTCGATCGTGGTCGCGCCGTGAAAGGGGAGCAGCCATCCGATCTCCGTGCGTATCGGCGGCGCCCCGGCGCCCACCCGCGCACTGCGCCACGTTCCCGCGCGCGGCCCCACGAGCGCGACGCCGTCCGCGGGCCAGGGGTCGTCGAGGGAACGCACCCGCGCGCATACTATGCGGGGCATGGGGCGGTGGAGAATGACGTAATCGCCGTCTACCTTCTGCGGAAAGATCACGCAGTTCTTGTTGTCGCCGGCGATGCGCGGTCCGTGCCGACGGTAGCGCTGCGGTGCCAGCAAGTCATCGGTGGTGATCAGGCAGACGCGCGGCCCGTCGCTGGAGTAGCCGGTGTAGGTGATCGCGTAGCAGCGGTCATCCTCGAGGTAGGTGATGCGCGGATCCTCGACGCCCCACTCCTCGTACGGCGCCTCGCGCGTAACGGCGGGACGAGTCCAGATCTCATCGATGTGCTCGCCGTCCGACGACAGAGCGAGAGCCAGGCACGAACGGCGTGTCTGCTCCTCGAACACCCGCACGAGCAGGACAACTCGGCCGCTCGCGCGATCGATCGCCGCGCCCGGGTTGAACGAACCGGTGGCCCGAGTGAAGGGGATCTGCGCGGGCGTGATCAGTGGATTCGACGCGAGACGCTCGAGCGGCGCGATCACGATGTCATCGGGCTCGGAGTTGTAGAAGTGCGACCCAGCCACCTCGCGTAGAGGCGCGCGAAGTGGGAGGCAGGCGTCCTATAGTATTCGTCCGCACTCACGTCGAGGAGCGCAGGAACCGGCGACGTTGGGAGCGTGCCTGCGTCGCGTTTCGCCTTGAACGCGCGGAACACCTCGACCGCGGGCTTCTCGCGTCCGTCGGCGCGCACGAGTCCGAACGAGCGCTCGCGCAGCGCCGTCGCGAGCGGCGGCCGCTCGAAGAGACGCGGGTCGTAATCTCCATAGCACCACGCATACGCGCCGGCCGCGCCCGTTTCCACCAACCGCTGGAGTACCGCCGCGTAGTAGGCGGCGCCCTCGTCTTCGGACGCCAGATACTGCGAACGCGGATGGCCCAGAAAGTCGTCCGTGATCGTCCGCCCCGCGCGTCCCGGCGGGGCGGTGCAGATCCCGAACTCCTGCATCAACGTCCGACGCCCGTTGCCGCACAAGCCTGCCGTCAACGCGCACGAGAAGGGCACCAGCTCCGGATCGAGAGCGGAGCGCGCCACATCGGAGTAGAGCGGATAGGCGTGCATGACATCCTCATCGGCGATGCCCGCGAGATCGTCGACGCGCAGGTTGTTCTGCCCCACGAGTGAGGGGAGGTGTGTGCCGATCTGCACCGGTACACCCGGCGCGCCACGCCGGAGCGCGGTCGCCAGCGCCGTCGCCCACCGGCATCCGGCCTCTCGCGTACGCGGACGCAGCGCGTCGTCGATCTCATTCGCCACATCGAAGGCGCGGATCGCGTCGTCTCCCGCGAGTGCGCGTGCACAGCTCTCGACGAGCAGCACCTGTGATTCCACGAGCAGCGGATCGGCAAAGAGGTCGCGGGGTTGGCCACGGGGGTCGAGCATCCAGTGCGGCCACCAGATACGCCCGCTCATGTTCAGGACGATCAGCGTCGGCACGACCCGCACGCCGGCATCCTTGGCCGCCCGCGCGACGTCCACGAGCCGCGCGACCATCCGTGCGTCGACCGTCATCGGCTCGGGCAGAAAATCCTCGGTCAGGGTGAGGAGCCGCACCACGTCGAATCCGATGTCCGCGATGCGGCTCATGTCCTCGCGCACTTCGCCGAGATCGAAGTCGCGCCACATGTACATCGCGCGGCGACGCGGCCAGTAGTTGACCCCCAGCTCGAAGCTCACGGCTCTCCCAGGCCGGTCAGCATCTGCTGGAGCGATACGTCGGCCACCGCGGTCACACCATCGGCGGCGCCGTAGTAGACCCGGACGCGATCACCATCCACGAGCGCGCCGCAGGTGAACACGACGCCGCCGAAGAACCCCTGACGCTCGTACGCCGCGTCAGGCTTGAGAATCGGCTCGCGCGAGCGGGCGATGACGCGCGCCGGCTCTCGTGCATCGAGCAGCAGCGCCCCGAGCGAGTAGGCGGTCGACGACCTCGTGACACCGTGATAGATCGCGAGCCAGGCGTCCCTGTTCCCGGTACGGACGCGAAACGGTACCGCGCCGCCACCGATCTTGGCGTCATCCCACTGGCCGGCGCGCGCGCCCGCGACGAAGCGATGGTCCCCCCACGCCCTGAGGTCCGTCGACGACGCGATCCAGATCGCCGGCGCGCCGATGCCGGTCGGCATCGGGCGGTGCAACGCGAGGTAACGGCCGGCGATCCGCTCGGGAAAGATGGTGACGTCGCGATTCGGTGGAGGGAAGATGATCCCGTGCCGCTCGAAGGTCGTGAAATCCCGGGTCGACGCCAGCGCCGTTGCGATCCCCTGCTGCGACACGGCCGTATAGTTGATCCAGTAGGTACCGTCGATCGGGGTGATGCGCGGGTCTTCGATCCCGAACGACTCGTACGCACTGGCGGGGAACAGCGCGGCGGCCGGCTCGACGTCGAAGTGGATGCCGTCCCCAGAACGCGCCACGCGCAGGTGCGAGATCGACGTCAGCCAGGTGCGGCCCTCGGCGACGATGACGCGCGGATCGCTCACGTCCACAGCCTGCGCGTCGCGCCGCCACCGCCGCACTTCGAGGCGCCTGGAGTCGGGGTTATAGGTCGTGGCCGTGACTTCGCCCGGCGGCGATCCCCGCTGCCGTTCCGCGATTCGCAACAGCGCCACGACCATGCCATCGTGGCGCGTGACTGCCGGATTGAACACCCCGACCACTTCCAGCTCCGGCTGCGACGGTCGCAGCATCGCCGGAGTCAGGATCGGGTTTTCCGCCGCCCGCCGAGCGGTCGATGTCGTTTGCGGCACGCCCGAGCGTAGCGCCAATGTGCGGGCCGAGGCAAGCTGTGGCGCCGGTTATCGGTTCGAGCTTGTCGAGCTCCCGGAGGGTGCCCGGGTACGGAGCGGGCGGAGCAGCTGCAGCGCGTCGTCGTTGCGCGCCACGACGATCAGGCGCTCGCCATCCGGCCGGCGCACCAGGGCCATGTGTCGCACCTGGCCCTCAATCAGGAGATGCGAGGACTCGAGATCGACCGTCGTGAAGCGACCGGTGCCGTCGCCGCGCAGCAGCACGCCATAGCTCGCGTCGTACCGCCCCTGGACCGGC
>JBGPIW010000276.1:0-4264 GCA_041485045.1 Gemmatimonadota bacterium
GGCGCTCGGCGTGAAAGCGATACAGCGACGCCGCACCTCGAGCGCCACGTTGCCGGGCGGCCGGCCGGAGGTGAGCAGACGGATGAGATCGGTCTTGCGCAGTCGCTGGGGGCCACCCTGGGCGCGTGCGGAGCCCATAGCGGCCAGGAGCAGCAGCGCCAGGACGATCAGCGTGCGGATTGTGGGTTGCGAACTGCGGCTTGGCATGGGAAGCTCCCGCGCTGGCAAGAGCTTACGGGTCGCTCCGGTGTTGCGCAATTGCTGCGCCCCTGACGGGGCCTAACGCCCTACAGGGCCTCACTCTGACGCCTCCCGCAGGGCCCGCTCGAGTAGATCCGTGACACCGAGCCGCTCGGCCCAGCCCGACAGCGCGCGGCGGTCGAGCCGCCCGCCCTGTGCCTGGAGCACGCCGCGTACGTCGCGCCACTGCCGCTCCGAGGTCTCGCCGCCCCGCCGGTACCACTCCAGCTTGCGCAGGATCGTGTGTTCCGGCGTGTCGACGAAAAGCTCGGCGGGAGGATCGCTCGCGATCGAAACACGCTGGCGTTGGGCGAGGCGCTCGGCTTCGAACGGGTCGTCGCCCGCGACGAACAGGTCCACCTTGACCGACGTCGCCAGATGGATGGCGTTGAACGTGCTACCCGAACGGGCCGCCGTGGCCTCGCGCACCGCTTCCGGACTGACGTAGTACTCGCCCGCGAGTGCCGCAACCAGACGCTCTCCCTGGGTGGGGGCGAGGTCCACCACGAAGTCCACATCGTCCGTCGAGCGCGGCGCGCCGTGCACCGAGCTGGCGAGCGAGCCGACCGCGACGTAGGTCACGCCGACTTGCTCGAGCGCCCTGGCGACGGCCAGCGCGACGCGGATCGGATCGGGCAGCCGTTCAGGCGCCATCCGGCGGCGCGACCCACCCGTACACGCGCGCCACCGTCTCCGCGCCAAGCCGCAGCACCGCGAGACGCAGCAGCAGCTCGCCCTCGGTGGCGCCTGGGTGCCGTTGTCGCAGCCCGGCAACCGACAGGAGACTCGCGCCGACCGTCAGGTCGGACACGCGCCGCAGCTTCTCGGCGGGCGTCATGCGACGATACAGCTCCAGTTGGACGGCATGGGCTTCTTGCGCCGTATCGGTCGCTCGACCTTCCCTCCTCAATTCAGCATTCCGCATTCTATTCCAGCAGCTCCAGGTCCAGCGCGTCCACCGCGGCGCCCAACGTGGGATCCTTGGCGCGCAGCACCTTCAGCCGCTCGAGATTCGCGGTCGCTTCGGTCAGGCGGTCGGGGCGGGACGGCGGCGGGGCAGCGACGGGCGACCCGTCCCCCGTCCCTCGTCCCCCCTCCCCGACCACGACTCTCACCGCCCCTGTCACCCACTCCCCGATGATCTTCCCGATCGCGTCCCGCTTGTGCTCCAGCCCTTCCCCGTGCCCCGCGGCCGCGAGCGTCACCGTGTCGCCCGCCGCGGACACGACCCTCGCGTCCGCGAGCATCGTCCCCAGCATCGGACTCGACGCCCGCGCCCGGGAAACGATGGAGGGCCAGAGGGCGAGGAGGCGGCTCGCGGTGAGAGGGCCTTTCTCGGGGACGTGGGGTTGTGGGGGTGTGGGGATGTGGGCGTCACGCAACTGTGGCGGCTCCGGCGAAGTTGGGCCCCGCACTGGCGGGATCGTCCCACGTCCCCCCGTCCCCACGTCCCCTTTTGTCGTCCCCACTTCCCCACTTCCCCCTTTTTCACCGAGCGCTCGCAGGACATCCCCGATCTCCACCGTCCGATCCGCCATCGCCCAGCGCAGCAGCAGCAGCTCGACGACCAGCCGCGGGTGGCCGCTGGTGCGGATCTGCACTTCCATCGTGCCCAGGATCGTCAACAAGCGGACGATGTCGGGAGCCGGGAGCAGCGCGCTGTACTGCCGCACCAGGGCAAACATGCCGTCGGTGAGGCCCTCCGGCTCGCCGCCCAGGTTCGTCTGCAGCACGGCGCGCAGCGTCTCCCCCGCGCCCGCCACGAACTCGCCGAAATCGGCGCCCGCCTCGGCCAGCCGGTCCACCAGCGGAAACACCGCCTTGGCATCGCGCTCGGCGACGAGCCGCAGCAGCTCGCCGTACAGGTCGTCGGGGATCAGCCCCAACACCTCGCGCACCCGCTCCGCCGTCACGCGGCCCTCGCCGAACGACAGCACCTGGTCGAGCAGCGACAGCCCGTCGCGCATCCCGCCGTCGGCGCTCTTGGCGATCAGCGCCAGCGCGTCGTCGTCCACGTCCAACTTCTCCGCGTCCGCCACCTGGCGCAGCCGCTGCGCGATGGCGTGCGGCCCGATGCGGCGGAAGTCGAAGCGCTGCAGCCGCGACAGCACCGGAGCCGCGCTCTGCGCGATCTTCTGCGGCTCGGTGGTGGCGAAGACGAAGACCACGCCCGCGGGCGGCTCCTCCAGGATCTTCAACAGGGCGTTCCAGGCGTCGCGCGTCAGCATGTGCGCTTCGTCCACGATGTAGACCTTGGAGCGCCCCTCCGCCGACGCGGCGTACATCGCCCGCTCGCGCAGGTCGCGCGCGTCGTCCACGCCGCGGTTCGAGGCGGCGTCCAGCTCCACCACATCGAGGTTCGCCTGCCCGTTCCACACGCGGCGGCACGAGTCGCAGGTGCCGCACGGCTCGCCCTTCCCCGCCGTCTTGTTCTCGCAATTCAGCGCCATCGCGAGGATGCGCGCCGCCGTCGTCTTCCCCACCCCGCGCGGCCCGGCGAACAGGTAGCCGTGGGCCACGCGCCCCAGCTCCACCGCGCCGCGCAGCGCGGCCGCGACGTGGTCCTGCACGATGAGGTCGCTGAAGAGCTTGGGACGATAGGTGCGGGCGAGGGCGATCACGGATAAAGAATGTAATCGGTATTCGGTAGACGGTAGTCGGTAGTCGGTAAACTGTAAGCGGTAATCGGTAGACGGTAATCGGTAACCGAACACCGATGACCGAATACCGACTACCGATTACCGCCTACCGATTACTTCACGCCCCCCACACAGAACTGCGGCGTCGCCAATCCCACCGCGTAACTCAGCACGATCTGCGCGTCGAGCGCGTTGACCACGCCGTCGCAGTTGGCGTCCCCGTTGGGGTTCAAGATCCAGCCGGTGGGCAGGCCGAGCGAGACGATGCCGGTGAGCACGCCCTGCGCGTCGACCGTCGCCACGCGCCCATCGACGTTGACGTCGCCGCGCAGCACGCCGCCCCCGGTCACGGTGTAGGCGAACATGCTGCGGCCGTGGGTCGCGGCGACGATCGTGCCCGTGGCCGCGCGATAGACCAAGTCCTGCACCCGCACGTTCGGCAACCCGGTGGTCCACGGCGCCCACGACGCGCCGTCGTTGGTCGAGCGGAACACGCCCAAGTCGGTCCCGAGGTACAGCTCGCCGGTCGCGGTCACCCGCAAGATCGCGTTCACCGGGACGTCCACCAGATTGGCGTTGATGTCCTGCCAGGTGGCGCCGCCGTTCACGGTCTTGAGCACGTGCGACGTGCCGTAGCCCGAGACGGTCACGTAGGCGTGCTGGTCGTTCGCCGCATCGACCGCCAGGTCGGTCACATACCGATTCGGCAATCCCGCGGTGACGTCGGTCCACGCCGTGCCGCCGTTCGTGGTGACCTGGACCTTGCCGTTGTCGGTGCCGACGTAGATCGTCTGCGGATGTGACGGCGCCACCGCGATCGCCGTGATCGCTGCCGACCCCCCCCCGGCCAGGTCGGGACTGATCGTCGTCCACGAATCGCCCTTGTTGGCGGTCCGGTACAGGCGATAGGTCCCGAAGTAGAGCACGCTCGGCGTGACGGGGTCGATCACGAGGGGCGGCAGGAACGACGCCCGATCGTTGGCGTTGATGCCGTTGGCCTTGCTCGCAAACCCGCCGCCGCCGTCGCGGCGGTACGGTCCACAGTTCCACTGGCACTCGAGATAGGCGGTCAGGGTCGGGTAGTTGAGCGCCGTGAACCCGCCGTCGGCGTCGAACACCTGGCTCCACATCGGATTCCCCGTGTACTCGAGCGTGCCGTTGTCCTGCGTCCCACCCAGCACGTCGTCGCTGGGACCTTCGGAGACCGAGGCGCCCGGCGAGAACTGGGTGATGGCGAGGTTCGTGTTGAGACTCACCCACGACCCACCCTGGTTGGCGGACCGGTACACGCCGCCGTCGGTGCCCGCCAGGATCACCGCCGCATTCCCCGGATCGAACGCGAACGCGTGTTGATCCACGTGGATCGAGCCCGTGATGTCCGAGAA
>JBGPIW010000277.1:0-4259 GCA_041485045.1 Gemmatimonadota bacterium
GACCTCGACCTGGCCGAAATCCGGATTGACCGTGGCGTTGAGCGTCAGGTTCGAGCCGATACCGAACTTCGCATCCACGCCGGCGTCGGGCGACAGTGCCGATCCATCGTGGAACGGATCGCCCGCGGCGTGCGGGGAGAACTCCGCGCGCGCGCGCGTGTAGGGCATGATTTCCATCCGCGCCGGTGGCGTGACGTCCGCGATGCCGACAAGCTCCGGGAAGCGTGATACGAACCCGCTGCCGTTCTTGGGCGTGTACACGAGGAAGTCGCGCTCGTGTCGGCGGGCGATGTCCCGGCTGAAGTTGATGCCCCACACGTACTGCGGCGCCGCGTGGAATCGGAGCTGCGAGTAGGGGATGCGCAATTCGGCAGTCCAGCCGAGCGAGTCGACCTGCACGTGTCCGTCCCACACGCCATCCCACGAGTTGTCGTCCCAGTCGTCGTTCAGCAGGACGCCGTCGTACAGCGTCCCCGCTGCGTCCACCCCGAAGTACACGCCGCTGCGGCGATCGTGGTAGGGGTCCAGGTACACGTTGAAACGGTCGGAGTTGGCGTTGTCGTCGCGCCGGCCGAGCCGGCCCACGATCGAATCGGGGTGGGCATCGTACAGGCGCGCCCCGATGTAGATCGCCGCGTCGTCATAGGCGACGTACACCACCGTACTCTCGGATGGCGCCGTGCCTTCCAACGGATCCCGCTGCAGGAATCCCGTGACCCGCTCCGCGGTGCGCCAGATCGGATCGTCCAACCGGCCGTCGATGACGAGCGGCTGCACGGCGCGAACGGCGCGGACTTGGGGGACCATCACGAGGGGGGAATCGGTCGCCGCTGTCGCGACGGATACGGGTGCAACGGACAGCACGAGACACAAGATCGTCGTCATACGCCCGACCGGTTGTTGGGTGGCACAGGTACGACCCGGGGCGCGTGACGGCGCGCGCGAATCGAACCTTTTGACGTCGGTCGGGGAGGAAAGGTTGCAGCGGGCTCAGGGCCCGCGGTCCGGGACCCGTCAAGCGCCCGTAGGCAGCCGGCGCAGCACGCCTTTCACGACGGCCGACAGCGACTGCCCGACCTGGAGACCCACCTCCAGGACTTCCTCGTGATTCAGCTTGTTCGGAGAGGTTCCCGCGGCGAGGTTGGTGATCGAGGAAAACCCCAGGCAGCGCATGCCCCGCGCACGCGCGACGATCACCTCGGGTACGGTGGACATGCCGACGGCATCGATACCAAGCCGTTGCAGCATGCGAATTTCGGCCGGCGTTTCGAACGAAGGGCCGAGCAGGCCGACGTAGACCCCCTCCTCCAGTCCGACGCCCGCCTCTCGCGCGGCGGCGCGCGCCAATTCCCGCAGGCCGGCGTCGTAGGGCTCGCTCATGTCGGGGAAGCGGTCCTCACCCTCCAGCACGGGCCCGATCAGCGGGTTGCGAAACATCAGGTTCACGTGATCGGCGATGAGCATCAATGTCCCAGCCCGAAACGTCGGTCGCGCGCCGCCGGCCGCGTTGGTCACGATGAGCGCCCGGACACCGAGGCGCGAAAACACCCGCACCGGCAGCGCCGCGACGTCCGCCGTATGGCCCTCGTAAAGATGAAACCGGCCGCTCTGGACGAGCACCGGGACCCCCTCCAGGGTGCCGGCCACCAGCTCGCCCTTGTGCCCCGCAACACCCGGCTGTGGGAAGCCCGGAATCTCGCGGTACGGTATCCGGACGGGGCCTTGCACTTCGTCGGCGAGGTGCCCCAGCCCCGACCCGAGCACGATCCCCACTCTCGGGGTCCGACTCTCGAGCCGTTGGGCGACGGCTCGGACCGCTTCGTCGATCAGCGCACCGCGCGCATCTCGTGTCTCGCTCACGCCAGCTGCTCCAGTTCGTTTTGGACCCGCGACACCAACGCCACTCGCTCGAACTCGGGCAAGAATGCGCTCTCGCAGGTGTTGAGAATGACGCGTGCCAGCTCTGATCGGCTGAGCCCGAGCACGGCGTGTGCGGTGAAGTATTCGTCGGTGAGACTGATGCCGTCCACCAGGCGGCCGTCGGTGTTCAACGTGACCACCACGCCCTGTTGCAGGTACTTCCGAAACGGGTGTTCCGCGAGTGCGGCCACGGTGTGCGTGTGGACGTTGCTCGTGAGGCACATCTCGAGCGGAATACGCCGCTCGACCACTTCCTCGAGCAAGCCGGGGTCTTCGGCGAGACGGGTCCCGTGGCCGATGCGCTGCGCTCCGCAGACGTGCAAGGCCTCGCGGATCGACTGCGCGCCATCGCCCTCCCCCGCGTGGCACGTGCACGCTAACCCGTGGCGCGCCGCCAGCTCGAAGGCCGCGCGGTGCTCCCCCGCCGGGTGGCCGCGCTCGGCGCCGGCGAGATCGAAGGCGACGACCCCCGCAGTGCGGTAGTCGACCGCGGCCCGCGCCAGTTCGAGGGAGCTGGAGGGCGGCAGCGTGCGGATCCCGCACAGAATGAGGCCGGTCTTGGTGCCGGTTTCGGCGACCCCCCGCCGCACCCCGGCCAGCGGGGCTTCGATTGCCTGACTCAGTGTGAGCGCCGGGTGCAACAGGGGGGAGTAGCGTACCTCGACGTACCGCACGTTCTCGCGGGCCGCGTCCACCACGAACTCGTACGCGATGCGTTCCAGCGCATCCGCCGTCTGCATGACCGACAGCGTGATGGCGTATTTCTCGAGATACTCCTCGAGGCTCTGCGCCGCGGTGACCATCAGGGCCCGCGCCAGACCCTCCGGCGTGTCCGCCGGTAACCGCACCCCTTGTTCCCGGGCCAGCTCCAGCATCGTCGTGGGCCGCAGGCAGCCGTCGAGATGCACGTGCAGCTCGGCCTTGGGCCACGCCCGCAGTGTCTCTTTCGACAACCGGGGCGGGCCCCGACGGGCCGTGACCACGACCCGCAGCACCGCGCCCGCTTCGCCGACCGGATCCGCCGCATCGATCGCCCGCCCCACCCCGTCGGTGACGTAGGCGCCGTCACCCGAGAGCAGGTCGGCGAGCGAGCGATCGAGGGCCGCGACTGCGTCACGCACCGTCGCCCCGCGCGCCACCTCCACCGGCCGCTCGTTGACGAACACCCGCAATCCGTCCGCGCTCATCGCCCCTCCCGATGGAAACGCGCGCCATCGGGTGCGCGCACCGGCTGCGGCAACACGCCCAGATACGCGATGACGGCGTCGAGGTCCACTATCCCTGCGTCGACGCGGGGAGCGCCGGTCAGCATCGCGAAGCCGTCGCCGCCGTCCGCGAGGAAATCCGGAACGGCGATCGAGTAGCGGCGGTGCGCGTCGAGGGAGCGGCCGTTCAGCATGCGGACCTTTCGGATGCGGTGGCCATCGGGGCGCGAGGGATCATACCAGACCTCGAGCCCGGCGATGTGGGCGTTTGGCGTCCCGCCGGCGAGCGCATGCTCCAGCGCCGTGGCCAGCTCGGCGCCCGATACCGTCAACCGCACGAGCCTGTTCTGGAACGGCTGCACTTCGAACAAGGCACCGTAACTCACCGGTCCGGCTGGCAGGTCGGCGCGGATGCCGCCGTTGTTCATGATGGCGACGTCCGCCTTGCCGATGTTGCGGTAGGCGTCGGCCAGCAGACGCCCCAGCGAATACTCATCATGGGACCGGCTTAACCCGGTCCGCAGCGTCGCCACGGTGCGCGCGGTGAGGCTGTCCACCGCGTGCGCCTCGCGCGCCACGGCCGCGGCGAGCTCGGCATCCGGGGTGACGGCATCGGCCCACGGCGTCTCCAGCCGCGCGCGCACCAGTCGGCCGCGGCCCCCGCCCAACCGCACGAAGTCCACCACGGCGATCGTCCGCCCCGAGCTGCCCGCCTCCACGATCGGGATGCCGTGGACCACGGTATCCACGCGCTGGTGCGTATGTCCCGCGACGATGAGATCCACCGATCCCGAATCGAGCGCGCCGGCGAGCTCGAAGATCTCCCCGCGACACCTTGCCGAATCGCACACCTCCCCCGCGTGGGCGAGCACGATGACGAAGTCGGCCGCGGCGCGCGCCCCGGGGAGCGCCGCGCGTACGGCGGCCGCCAGGTCGCCGAAGGTGAGCCCGGCCACGTTCTGCGGACGGGTCGTCACCGGGGTGGTGCGGGTGGTCAGACCGATCACCGCGACCTTCGCTCCGCCGCGCGTGACCAGGCTCCAGGGGGCGATCCAGGCGGGCACCCGTCCCGAGGAGTCGGCGATATTGGCCGAAACGAATGGATAGTGAGCCTCCGCGAGCCGTGCCCGCAGC
>JBGPIW010000278.1:0-4258 GCA_041485045.1 Gemmatimonadota bacterium
CCGGCGACGATGATCAGCGAGCCGGCGCCGGTCAGCCCCCACCCCAGGATGGAGCGGCCGTTGAAGAACAACACGCCGATCCCCACGAGCAGCGGCAGCAGCGACAGGCCGAACGCGTTGTAGCCCCACAAAGTCCAGCCCCCGCTCGCCACGGTCACGCGCGTGAGCAGCAGGTACCCGCCAGCCACGACCATCGCGGCGCCCACCACGAAGGTGCCGACGCCGCCGGGGGTCCCACCGGCTCCGCGTATCCTCCCCGCACCTGGTTGTTCGGGCATGCGCGCAGCCAAGGGTGCACCGCAAGCGCCCGCCGCGCAAGGAGGCGACTACTTTTCACGGCGTGACCGTACCGCGACAATTCCCCCCGTTACGCTCGTCTCTGGGCGACAAACCACCGACCTGGGCGCAGCGCCTCGAGGCACTGCGCCACGTACCGCCGCTGCTCCGTCTGGTGTTTCAGACCCACCGCGGCTACACCATGGCGATCCTCGCGCTGCGGATCGTCCGCTCGGTCATTCCGGTGACGGTCCTGTGGATCGGGAAACTCATCATCGATGGGGTCATCGCCGCGATCGCCCTGGTACGCGCGGGTCAGGCGGTCGACTGGTGGACACTCGGCGGGCTGGTCGCCCTCGAGCTCGGCATCGCAGTGGTCGGCGAGGCACTGGCGCGCGCCTCGTCCCTGCTCGAGAGCCTGCTGGGCGACCTGTTCGCCAACCGGATCAGTGTGCGCTTGATGCAGCACGCCGCGACGCTCGACCTCGCCCAGTTCGAGGACCCCGACACCTACGACCATCTCGAGCGCGCGCGCCGCCAGACCGTCGGCCGCATCGGGCTCTTCGCCCTGCTGCTCTCGACCGCCCAGGATCTGGTCACGCTCGCCTCGCTCGCGGGGGTACTCCTCGTGCAGCTGCCGTGGCTCCTGCTGCTGCTCGCCGTCGCGGTCCTGCCGTCATTCCTCGGCGAGGCGCACTACGCGTCCCTGGGCTACTCGCTCCTGTTCCGCTGGACCCCGGAGCGCCGCCTGCTCGATTACCTGCGCTACATGGGCGCCTCCGACGAATCCGCCAAAGAGGTCAAGCTGTTCGGGCTTTCGGACTTCCTGGTGGGCCGCTATGCGAGGCTGTCCAACGAATTCTACGAGGCGAACAAGAAGCTCGCCGTGCGGCGCAACGTGGTCTCGACCGCACTGGTCACCCTCGGCACGCTCGGCTACTACGCCGCTTACGCCGTGATCATTTACCTCACGGTGCTCGGCCGCTACACGATCGGCTCCCTGACCTTCCTCGCGGGCTCGTTCCGCTCGAGCCGCGACCTGATCCAGCGCATCCTGCTGTCACTCTCGAACATCTACGAGCAGAGTCTCTACCTAGGCGACCTGTTCACGTTCTTCGACGTGCAGCCACGCGTCGTGTCGCGGGCCGGTGCACGCGCAGTGCCGTCGCCGATCGCCAAGGGGTTCGAGTTCCAGGACGTCGGGTTCCGCTACCCGGGGTCGGATCGCTGGGCTGTCCGGCACCTGACCTTTACCGTGGATCCGGGCGAGCGCATCGCGCTGGTTGGTGAAAACGGCGCCGGCAAGACCACGCTCGTGAAGCTGCTCGCGCGGCTATACGACCCGGATGAGGGGCAGATTTTGCTCGATGGCGTGAACCTGCGGGACTACGATCTGGTCAGCCTGCGCCGCAACATCGGCGTGATCTTTCAGGATTTCGTGCGCTACGACTTCATCCTGAAGGAGAACATCGGGGTGAGCGAGATCGAGAAACTCGACGACGATGACCGGATCCAGGAAGCGGCCCGCCGCAGCCGCGCCGACGATGTGGCCGGGCGGCTCACCGGAGGATTCGGTCAGATGTTGGGCCGCCGTTTCGACGGCGGGGTGGAGCTCTCGGGCGGCGAGTGGCAGAAGGTCGCCCTGGCGCGCGCGTATCTGCGTGAAGCGCAGGTGCTGATCCTGGACGAGCCCACGGCCGCGCTCGACGCCCGGGCCGAGTACGAGGTGTTCCTGCGCTTCGCCGAGCTCACGAAGGGGCGGATGGCGGTGCTGATCTCGCACCGCTTCTCGACGGTGCGCATGGCCGATCGGATCCTCGTGCTGCTGGGCGGGGAGCTGGTGGATCAGGGCACCCACGAGGAGCTGGTGGCGCGGGGCGGACTCTATGCGGAGCTGTTCGGCTTGCAGGCGGCGGGGTATCGCTGACCGGTCAGCTCCTTCGAGGACACATACATCTTCACCAAAAACCCCCTGTCCGCTCGGATCATGGGCAGACAGGGGGCCGCAGGCGAGCGAGGGCTACGGCGCGCGCGTTACCGTGATCCCCCACCCTTCGGGATCGTCGGGGGGATCGTCGTTCCAATCGCCGTAGGCGTGGGAGCCGTCGGTGTCGTAGTGCAGCACGAACCGGCCGGCGGGCAACCGCACCGTCCCGTCGAACACGCGGTTCTTGCTGGCGCCACCGGCGTGCGTCGTGGACCGGTAGGTCATTTCCCACACCGTGTCCCCCGTCGCGGCGTCTTCGATCCAGCCGTAGTCGGCCATCTCACCGCCGTCGGCTTCGCCGAGGGCGTACACCCGCACGGTCGTCGGCCGGTCGAGCGTGAACAGCTCACGTTTGTGCTTGTCGCTCTTCACGCGCACGATCTCGGCGATCGCGTCGCTCGCGCTGCGCTGGAACGGGGCGACGACGCTCGAATCGACCCGCCCGCCCGCAGGGAAAACGCTCACGCCCCAGTACGCGCTCTCGGCGGGGGGCGCCGCATTCCAGTGGCCGAAGGAGTGCGATCCATCGCTCTTGTAGTAGACCAGGTAGGTCCCCGCCTCGAGCCGGAGCGTGCTGTCGTACAGCCGGTTCTTGTCCGCGCCGCCGGCGGCTTCCGTATCGTCGTAGCGCATCTCCCAGACGCGGCGGCGCGTCGTGGTATTCACAATCCAGGCGTAGTCGTCCATGTCGCCATCCGGGTTGCTGCCCTCGCCCAGCGCGTAAACCCGCACGTCCATCGGCCCCCGGAGGGTGAATCCCGCCGAGCGCAACGCATCGTCCCCGATGCCGGTGAGCGAAACGATGGTCTGCGCCGGGACCGGCTCCCAGGTGATCGAGTGCACGTCGGCGCGCGCGGCGGGGTCCGCCACGCGCAGCGTCATGCCCCAAAAATCGGGATCGAACGGCGGGACCGCGTTCCACTGATCGGGATCGTGCGAATCGTCGCTCACGAAGTAGGCGACATATCGACCCGCCGGCAGCCGGATCGTGTCACGCACCATCCGGTTTTTGTGGGCGCCACCCGCGTCGTTGGTACGGCGGTATTCCATCTCCCAGATGCGGTGTCGTGTGTCGGCGTTCTGAATCCAGCCGTAATCGAACGGGCCATCCTTGCGCAGCTCGCCGATCGCGTACACCTCCACGTCTGCGGGCCGGCGGAGCTCGAACGCCTTGCGCTCCGAGACTCCTGGACCAGCGTCCAGCAGGGACAGCACCACCGAGCCCGTAAACGCGCGTGACGCGCTGTCCAGATCGCGATCGATCGCGACCCGTCCGGTCCCGCGCACCACGAGGCCGAGATCCCGATACGAGCCGTCGTCCACATACGGCCCGCGATAGCGCACTCGCCCCTGTCGCTGGTCACGTCGCAGCGAGATCAGGTCCTTGAAGGAGCCACTGTACGACGTCGACGTCGCGACGTACGAACCGAAGTGCGCTTCGTAGACGCCGGCCGGGAGCCGGATCGTTCCGGCAAACCGCCGCAGGCCATTGCGGGAACGTTCGGTTTCCGCCGTCCGAAGGTCCCACACCACGGCCCGGGTGCGCACGTCCAGGATCCAGGCCGCGGCGGGCCAGGTGGTGCGTTCCTGGTCATCACCCCACTGCCAGTTGTCCCGGTCCCGCTCGCGCCGCGGTTCGGCCCCGGTCGCCTCAACCTGGAGCAGTTGTGGCGCGCTGAGCACGAACGCCGCGGAGCGGTGCTCCTGCGGCGTCAGGTCGCGGATATCCACCAGGGTCGACTGCGCCAGGAGAGACGGTGTGTGCCAGACGGCGAGCGCAATCGCCGTCAGGATGGTCCGTTGCAGGATGACACGCGAGGGCATTGGGGATCCCCGATCGAAGGTCTCTGTTAGACAGCGAGTATCGGCCTGCGGTTGCCAGAACCGTGCCTCGAGACGACGGACGGGAATACGTTGTCGGAGAACGGTTTGATTCACCGGGACCCGGGAGGGTCGGCGCGTCGGTGTGCGCGATTGGGACTCCCGGGTCCCGCA
>JBGPIW010000279.1:0-4257 GCA_041485045.1 Gemmatimonadota bacterium
AGCACCGATCCCGCGGCCGTCGCGCACGCGGAGCAGGCCCACCCGCTCGACCGTACCCTCTTCCTCATCGTCAGCAAGTCCGGCTCGACCGTCGAGACGATGGCTGCCTATCACTATTTCGCGGCGCGCGCGCGCCCGGGTCAGTTCGTCGCCGTGACCGACCCGGGGAGCCCGCTCGAGCGGCTGGCGCGGGAACGGGAGTTCCGCGGGCTATTCCCGCACCCCGCGGATGTCGGCGGGCGCTATGCCGCCCTCACCGTCGTCGGGATGCTGCCCGCGGCGCTCGCCGGCATCGATGGCGCGACCTTGCTCGAGCGCGCGGCGCGCACCGATGCCGAAGCCGCACGGGCGTTCGGGCGGACGCTGGGCGTCGCCGCCGTGGCCGGCCGGAACAAGCTGGCGCTGCGGCCGCCGCCGTCGGTTGCCTCGCTCGCGAGCTGGATCGAACAACTGGTGGCCGAGAGCTCGGGGAAGGACGGATCGGGCGTAGTCCCCCTGGTCGGCGATGGTGATGGCGATGGCGGCGACGTCCAGGTCGTACGCGAATTCTCCGCCGATCCGCTGGACCTGGGTCGGGAGTTCCTGCGGTGGGAATACGCCACCTGGGAGCTGTGCCGTCAGCTCGGCGTCAACGCATTCGACCAGCCTGACGTCGAAGCAGCCAAGACGCTGGCGCGCGCCGAGCTGGCCGCGCCGCCGGGCGCAGCGCGCGAAGCGCCACGCACCATGAGCCCCGACGAGCTGCGGCGCGCGGCGCTCCCTGGCGACTACCTGGCGCTGCTGGCGTATCTCCCGCCCCGCGAGGACGTGGCAGCCGGTCTCGCAGGCGTGCGCCAGGCCTGGGGGAACGCCCTCGGGATCGTGTCCACGGTGGGATTCGGACCGCGGTACCTCCATTCCACGGGACAACTGCACAAGGGCGGCCCGAACACCGGGTTGTTCCTGGTCGTCACCGCGGATGCGGCGCACGATCTCGAGATTCCCGCGATGGGTACTACGTTCGGTCAGCTGCAGCGGGCGCAGGCGATGGGGGACATTCGCGCGCTACTCGCGCGCGGCCGGCGTGTCTGTCATGTGCATCTGCGACGGCCGGAGGACGTGGCCGAGTTGGAGCGGCTGTGACCGGATCCCGTCCGGTGCAGCCCCGCCCGACGCCGTTCACCTTCCATCTCGTGTTCCATACCCACTGGGACCGCGAGTGGCACCTCGCTCGCGCCACCTACCATGCGCGGCTCATCAGCGTAGTCGACGACCTGCTGGAGCGCCTCACCGCTGACGCCGGGCTGCGGAGCTTTCTGCTCGATGGCCAGACGGTCCTGTTGGAGGACTATGCGCACGCCCGGCCTGATCGTGCCGACGCCGTCCGCCAACTGGTGCGAGACGGGCGGCTGCAGGTGGGGCCGTGGTACGTGCTGGCCGATGAATTCATCCCCGCCGGCGAATCGCTCGTGCGCAACCTGCTGCTCGGCGCGGCCGATGCTGCCCGGTGGGGCGGTCGACTGGACGTGCTCTACTCACCCGACGCGTTCGGGCACCCTGCCTGCTGGCCGGAGCTGGCGCGCGGGGCAGGGATCGCCTCCGGCGTCCTGTGGCGCGGCCTCGGCGGCGTCGCGGGGCAGGAGCGCGACCGGTACCGTTGGCGCGGACCGAGCGGCGCGGAGGTGCATCTCTGGCATCTGCCGCCCGCCGGGTACGAGATCGGCGTGGAGCTCACGGCCGATTCGGAGCGACTGGGGGAAGCCTGGGCCTGGGTCCGCGGCGAGCTGGTGAGTCGAGCCGGCGGGAGTCACATCCCGGTCTTCATTGGAGCGGACCACCACGCCGCGCCGGCCGGGGTCTCGCGGTTGTGGGAACAGCTCGCGGACCTCGAGCGTCCCAATGCCGTTCGGGTGTCACGACTCGACGAATTCTTCACGGCCGCCGCCGAGGAGTTTGCCGCCGCACCGCTGTTGACGGGCGCGCTGCGTTCCGCTCCCGGGTACGCGTGGGTACTGCAGGGCGTGCACGGCACCCGGGCGCCGCTCAAGCGGCGCGCGGCGGCCGTGGAACTCTGGCTCTTGCGCACCGCGGAGCCGCTCGCGGCACTCGCGGCCCGCCGGGGGGGCGGCGACTATCGTCCCGTCCTCGAGCTCGCCTGGCGTGACCTGGTGCGTTGCCAGTTCCACGACACCATCTGCGGCACCACGAGCGATCCCGTGGCGCGAGAGGCTGGCTTGCGGCTCGATGCGGTGCAGCGGTATGCGGATGAGGTCGTGCGGTCCGCCACCTTCGAGTTGACGGGGCACGACCCGGATCGCGCCCGTGAGCAGCCCGGGGGGCAGGCCCCCGCGCTCGTCCTCTGGAATCCGGCGCCGCGGGCCCGCGGCGGCATCGTGATCGCCGACTGCACGTTCTTTCGCCGCGACGTACCGGTCGGCCCGCCGGGGCCGCGGGCGCCGCGGACGGGACGGGGTGCCGAGGCGTTCTCATTGCGTGGCGCCGACGGCCAGGCGGTTCCGCTCCAGGTGTTGGACCGCCGTCGCGGGCAGGAGCGGCTCGACGCGGTGCGACACTCCCCCGACCAGGACGAGGTCGACATCGTGCGCGTCGCGATGCGCGCGCCGCTGCTCCCGGGGTTCGGATTGGGCACGCTCGCGCCCGGTCCGCCGGGCGCCGCCCACGCCGAGGCCTCAGTTGAGGTACAGGCCCGCTCCCTGGTCAACCGGTTCGTAGTCGCGACGCTCGATCCGACAGGTGCGCTCTTGCTCTACGATCGACGCAGCGGCAAGCGGTGGCTCGACGTGCTGCGGCTCGAGAGCGAGGGAGACGCGGGAGACGCGTATACGTTCGTGCGCGTGGCGCGCGACCGCCTGGTGCGCAGTCAGGGGCCGATCCGGGTGCGTCGCATCGCGGCCGGGCCGCTCGTCGCCGCCCTGGAGGCGCGCTGGACGATGAGCGCCGGCGGCGGACGCCGGGGAAAGGTCGACGTGCGGCTGGTGGTGTCGCTGCACGCCGACAGTGCGGTGGTGCGCTGCATTCTCGACGTCGACAATCGCGCCGTGCATCACCGCCTGCGCGCCCGTGTCCCGATGGGCGCCGAGCCGGCGCTGGTCGGCACGCAATTCGGGCAGGAGCTCCTGCCCCTCGCGAGAGCTGGGCGTGCCGGCGCGGCTCTCGAATCATCAGTGGCGACGGCGCCGGCCCACCGCTTCGTGGCGGTCACGGGCGGGGCGGGCGGACTGGCGCTGCTCGCGCCGGGGTTCTTCGAGTACGAGCGCACGCTCACCGGAGATGTCTTCTTTACCGTGCTGCGAGCGATCGGCGTCCTGTCGCGTGACGATCTACCGCCGCGACCGGGGCACGCGGCCTGGCCCACGGCGATCCCCGAGGCGCAATGTCCCGGCGTCTCGCGGGTGGAGCTTGCCCTGGCGCCGCTCGTCCCCGGCGATGCGATCCCCGTGGTGTGGGAGAGCGTCTTCACTCCCGTTCGCGCCCTCTGGATTCGTGACGCCATCGGGCTTACCCCCTCGCGCGGTGGCGTCACGTTGGAGGGGTCGGGGCTCGTGCACTCGGCCCTGAAGCCGGCGCAGGATTCCGACGGCGCCGCGCTTGTCCTACGCTGCTACAACCCCGACGACACCCCGGCGGCCGGTGCCTGGCGCTTCACCGATCCCGTTCGGGCCGCGGCGCGAACGCGCCTCGACGAGCGGGAGCCGGTGCCGCTAGTCCTCGAGGACGGCGGCCGGGTAGTGCGCTTCACCGCCGGGCCGCACGAGATCGTCACCGTGGTTGTGCGGTGACCATCCAGGAACATCACCTCACCGCGGTCCGGACCGCACGCTATTTCACCCTCGGCCCTTCCCCGGCCGCGGCGCCCGAGATCTGGTTCGTGCTCCACGGCTACGGGCAGCTGGCCGGGCGGTTCCTGCGCGCCTTCGAGCCGTTGGACGACGGGTCGCGTTGCCTGATCGCCCCCGAGGCGCTGTCGCGCTTCTATCTCGAGAGTGGGAGCGGGGGACGAGCGCACGATAAAGTGGGCGCGACCTGGATGACGCGGGAGGATCGTCTCACGGATATCGCGGATTACGTGCGGTACCTCGATACCCTGTACGCGGCGGTCCTGCAGGGACGCGGGACCGCGGGCGGCGTGTGCGTCCTCGGATTCTCACAGGGGACGGCGACAGCGGCTCGTTGGCTCTCGCAAGGCTCGGCGCGCGCCGATCGGCTGATTCTCTACGGGGGTGAAGTGCCGCCCGATCTCGACCTCGCGGCCGCACG
>JBGPIW010000280.1:0-4183 GCA_041485045.1 Gemmatimonadota bacterium
GACTCGAGTCGATCCACAGCTGTGGTGATCGCTCCGCTGGTGAGCTCGATGCGCCGACCAATCTCGTTGACGGGCTGCGGTCCTTTGTGGAGCAGCATCTCCAGGACCGCGAAGTCAGAGAGGCCCACCTCGGCCGACTCGATGCTGCGGGTCGCCAGGCGCTGAAGCGTCCGATGCGCCTTCATCATCACGAGCCACAGGTGCGTGCCCGAAACGTCGGGGGGCTTCCTTCGTGTAACGGCCATCATAGCAACATATCTTAATGTAAAGATACTTGATGTCAAGACACATGGCAAAGGGGCGCGGCTACTGAAGCTGTACCATGGCGGCGAGAGCTCAAAAACACTGAGGCGGCGATCGACTCGTGATCGATCGCCGCCGTTCAACTAGGAGGGCTGTGGTCAGATGGCCTTGTTGAACATGTAGCGAGCGATCTGCCAGCCGCCCGGTCCCCGCGCGAAAATGAAGAGCTCCCGGTTCGCCTCGGGCCCGCTCGCTCCTGTGGCCACAACGGTGGCCGTGCCCGCCGAGTGAGTCCGCGCGTACGCGACATCGCCCTGCACCGTCAGCTCGTCCATGAAGACGCCGTCCTCAGCGTAGAGCGGTTCGATTCGGGCCCCGTCTCCGGCGTTCGGGGACATTTCATAGGTGGCCAACAACGCGCGTAGCTGTTCTTCAGCGGGGGACTCCGAGAGTTGGGGTGGTGCGAAGGCGAGCAGCAGGTCGCGGAGCGCGGTGAGTCGAGGACGACCGAGAGACCCTAGGCTCTGCTTCGCGGCGTCGGCCACGTCGCGATCGAGACGCGCGGCTACTATGATGGAACTGACCCACGCCCCGGAGCCTCCGCCTGCCCGACCTGCTTGCCCGCCTGCAACGTGCCCTCGCTGACCGCTACGCGATCGAGCGTGAACTCGGCCGCGGTGGGATGGCGATCGTCTACCTCGCCCAGGACCTGAAGCATCATCGCCCAGTCGCCATCAAGGTCCTGAAGCCCGAAGTCGCGGCTGCCCTCGGTCCGGAGCGGTTTCTCCGTGAGATCGAGGTGGCGGCCGGCCTCACCCACGCGCGCATCCTCGCGCTCTACGACTCCGGAGAGGACGGCGGGTTCCTTTATTACGCGATGCCGTACGTCAACGGGGAATCCCTGCGGGAACGCCTGAGCCGCGAGAAACAGCTGCCTTTGGAAGACGCGGTACGAATCACCGGCGAGATCGCGACAGCCCTCGACTACGCCCATCGCCACAACGTGCTCCACCGCGACGTCAAGCCGGAGAACATCTTGTTGCAGGAAGGCCACGCGGTGGTCGCCGATTTCGGGATTGCCCGGGCGATCATCGCAGCAGGTGGGGACACGTTGACGGCGACCGGACTGACGGTCGGCACGCCGGCGTACATGAGCCCCGAGCAGGCGGCCGGGGAACGACAGCTCGATGGCCGGAGCGACCTGTACAGCCTGGGATGCGTGCTGTACGAGCTCTTGGCGGGGCAACCGCCGTTCACCGGTCCGACGGTGGAGAGCGTGTTGCACCAACACCTGACCGCCGATCCTGCGCCTGTCACGCAACTCCGGCGGACGGTCCCGGAGTCCGTGGTCCAGGCCTTGGGGCGCACGCTGGCGAAGGCGCCAGCCGATCGCTACGCCACCGCGGCACAGTTCGCCGAGGCGCTCGACGCCGCGCTCCGGCTCCCGCTGCGTGTCGCTCCGCGCCGCTCGCGTCGCCGCATCGTCGCCCCCGTGGTCGGCATCGCGGCGGTCGCGCTGGGCGTCGCCTTCCTTCTCTTGCGGAGTCGATGGGCAGCCGGCACGGTGGTCCCCTCGGCCTCGACGATCGCGGTCATGCCGTTGGTTCCGGTCGCGGCGGACACGGCGCTCGAGCGCCTCGGCCGAGAGCTGGTGGTGACCCTCAGCGCGAACCTCGACGGCGTGGGTGGGATCCGCACCACGGAGGCGATCACCGTCCTCGCCCAAGTGGCCCAAGGCGAGCCCCTCACGCCCCGGGGAGGCGCCGAGCTGGCCCGGCGACTGGGCGCGCGCAGCGTGCTGCACGGGACGCTGGTGCCCACGGGACGGGAGGTGCGTTTGGATGCCGCTCTGTTCGACGTGGACAGCCTGACGGCGCTGGCCCACGCGACCGTGACTGGTCCGGCGGATGACATCGCGGGCCTGACCGATGCTGCCACGCTGGCCTTGCTCAGGCAGGTGTGGCAGCACGGCGAGCCGCCGGCGCCGGATCTGGCCGCCATCACCACCCGCTCCATTCCGGCGCTCCGAGCGTACCTGGAAGGTGAGCAGGCGCTGGCGCGGGCCGCGTTCGACGAGGCCGTACGGGCGTTCGATCGGGCGTTCGCGGCTGACCCGCACTTCTGGTTCGCCTTCTGGCGGTCGCTGTATCCCCGCGACTACGAAGGCACGCCACCGGACAGCGCGGCGCTCGTCGCACTCATCGGGCACCGGCGCGAGCTCCCCGAACAGGACCGGCTCATGATCGAGGCCAGCTTCGTCGCGCACACCATGAGCGAGAAACTGGCCATCTGGCGGGACGTCACGCGGCGGTTCCCGAATTACTGGCCTGCCTGGTACGACTACGGCAACTACATGGTTCACTGGACGCCCTACCTGGGTACGACGTACGACGACTCGCGCGCGGCCCTCCAGCGAACGGTTGCTCTGAACCCGAGGTTTGCGCCCGCCTGGGAGCATCTGTATTGGACGGCGGCCTCCCAACGAGATACCGCGGGTGCCGCGCGGGCTCTTCGAGCCCTGGCAGGCTTCGCCACGGCGACCGGTTTCCGAGTCAATCCCGATCTCATGGCGTTTTATAGCGCCGTGGACCGGCTCGTCGTGTCCGGCGGAAACTGGGCCCCCGCCCCGCTTGCCCGGGATGCGCAATACATCGTCGTCACGTACGGCCCCGCGCCGAGCGAGTACCTGGGGATCGGATTCCTGCTCGACGGCTTTCCGCGAGGCCAGGTGCAGTTCAACGACGCGGTGCTCGCGCTCAGCCCTACCCCCAAGCTTCAGGCCATCATGTGGATGGGCAAGGGATTCGCCTACGCGGCCCGTGGCGCCTGGGACTCAAGCGGAGTGGCGATGGATCGGTGGCAGCGTCTCACGGCCGATTCCACGGCGTCACTCGTGGCCTACGGTCTCGCCGTGGCCGGCGCTCATCTGGGGTCGGTGGACCGCGGTCGGGCGGCGGCGGCTCGTCCTGGGCGGGTACCGACGTGGCGGGAGGGCCGGGCGGAGTTGGCGTGGCTCGACGGCATCCTGGCGCACGCCGGCGGGGATGCGGGGGGGCTGGCTCGGGCGCGGCGTCAGGTCCGCGAGAGCGGCAGTGCCGATGCAGACCTGCTCGAGCGCTCGCTCGCCGCGTTCGCGGTGGAGCTGACCGGTGACCGCCGAGCGGCCGCGCGCGCGCTCGCGGCCCTGGAGTGGGTGAGCGCGGAGCATACACGCCACCACGAGTACGGCCGACACCATTCGTTTTTCAACGCGGTGAACCGCCTGTCCGCCAGCCGCTGGCTGCTCGTCGCGGGCGACACGGCGCAGGCGGCCCGGCTGCTCACGTGGCACGAGGCAGTGTTCTGGGAGGCCCACCGCTTCCTGGGTCCGGCGAATGCCGTCTTCGCCGCGCCGGCGCTGTTCGAGCGGGCGCGGCTCGAGGAGGCGTCGGGGGACGCGGCGGCGGCCGTGGCGGACTATCGCGAGTTCCTGCAGCGTTACGACCTGCCGCGGGGGGGAGGGGAGTGGGCGGCGCGGGTGGAGGAGGCCATAAGCAGACTGCGGCGGCTCACGGGCCCCAAGTAGCCGGCGGGCATCGCCGACCGGAGTTCCCACCAGAGAACGGATAGCAAGACAGCGCCGGCTCATGTTCGCCGGTTGAACTCACACCATGCAACGAAGAAGCCCCTACTGGAACTCGATGTGAGCTGGATCTTCACTCGGTCGGGACGGCGACCGAAGGAAGTACTTTAGTGCGACCGAAGGAAGTCCTTTAGTGGGGCGCCATCGAAGCGCGGCGTCCGTTGCACCACGCGGGCCGAGGCTCGGTCATCGCAATCCGTACACGACGACCTGGTTGGAGAACGTGGGCAGGTACACGTGTCCGTTGGCGATCGTCGGAGAGGCGAATTTGGCGTACTGGCCCGCTCCGTCGCGGGCGAGGTTCTGCCGGTTGTTCCA
>JBGPIW010000281.1:0-4177 GCA_041485045.1 Gemmatimonadota bacterium
CCGGACCCGCATCCACCGGCGGCACGTACCAGTACTGCACCGGGGTGTGGAACTCCATGCGCTGGACCGCGAGCCCCATCTCGAGCTCGGCCATCGACCCGACGCGCGGCGCCTTCACCAGCCGCGCCTCGAACTCCATCGGCTCCTTGGTGAGGAAATAGCACCCCAGCACCATGTCCTGGCTCGGCTCGGCCACCGGCCGCCCGTCGGACGGCTTGAGCACGTTGTTCGACGAAATCATCAGCACCCGCGCCTCGATCTGGCTCTCGAACGAGAGCGGCACGTGCACGGCCATCTGGTCGCCGTCGAAGTCGGCGTTGAACGCGGCGCACACCAGCGGGTGGATGCGGATCGCCTTGCCTTCCACCAGCACCGGCTCAAACGCCTGGATGCCCAGGCGGTGCAGCGTCGGCGCACGATTCAGGAGCACCGGATGGTCCTCGATGATCTCCTCGAGGATCTCGTACACTTCCGGCGACTCCTTTTCGACGATCTTCTTCGCCCGCTTCACCGTCTCGGCGATGCCCTTTTCCACCAGCTTATGGATGATGAACGGCTTGAACAGCTCGACCGCCATCGCCTTGGGCAGGCCGCACTGGTGCAGCCGCAGCTCCGGGCCCACCACGATCACCGAGCGGCCCGAGTAATCGACGCGCTTGCCGAGCAGGTTCTGGCGGAACCGCCCCTGTTTGCCCTTCAGCATGTCGGACAGTGACTTCAGGGGCCGCTTGCCGCGCCCGCGAATCGCCTTCGAGCGGCGGCCGTTGTCGAACAGCGCGTCCACCGCTTCCTGCAGCATGCGCTTCTCGTTGCGCAGGATGACCTCCGGCGCCCGGTGCAGAATCAGCTTCTGCAGCCGGTTGTTCCGATTGATCACCCGGCGGTAGAGATCGTTCAGATCCGACGTCGCAAAGCGCCCGCCGTCGAGCGGCACCAGCGGCCGCAGGTCCGGCGGAATCACCGGGACGACGTCCAGGATCATCCACTGCGGATTGTTGCGCGCCTCGCCGGCGTTCCCCGAGTTGCGGAACGCGTCCACGATCTTCAGCCGCTTGAGCTGCTGCTTCTTGCGATGCTGGCTGGTCTCCACCGCGACCATCTCCCGCAGCTCGTCGGACAACTTGTCCACGTTGATCCGCTCGAGCAGCGAGCGCACCGCCGGCGCCCCGATGTCGGCCCGGAACGCGCCGTCCCCCTCGGCCTTCGCCTTGGCGCGCAGCTCGAGGTAGCGGTCTTCGTCGAGCAGCTCCCGCTCCTCGACTTCCTGCTCGCCCGGCTCGATCACCACGTAGTTCGTGTAGTAGATCACCCGCTCGAGATCCCGCAGCGTCATGTCGAGCAGGTTGCCCATCGGTGAGGGCAGCGTCTTGAAGAACCAGATGTGCGCCACCGGGACGGCGAGCTCGATGTGGCCCATCCGCTCGCGGCGCACCTTCGAGAGCGTCACCTCCACCCCGCAGCGATCGCAGATCACCCCGCGGTAGCGGATGCGCTTGTACTTGCCGCAGTGGCACTCCCAGTCCTTCACCGGACCGAAAATGCGCTCGCAGAACAGGCCGTCGCGCTCCGGCTTGAAGGAGCGGTAGTTGATGGTCTCGGGCTTGGTCACTTCGCCCCACGACCACCACGTGCGCTGCCCCTGGAGCTCCAGGCGCTCGCGCTCCTTGGAGTCCCGCGGTCCCCGGATCTCCTCGGGCGAGGCGATCCGGATCTGGATGTAATCGAAGCTCGCGCTTTTCGGCTCGCGACCGCTCCGGAAATCGATCATCGGTGTGCTCCCTTTCCCCTTACTCTTCGACGTCCTCGGTCGTGCCCAGGGTCACCCGCAATCCCAGGGCCTGCAGCTCCTTCACCAGCACGTTGAAGGACTCGGGGATGCCCGGTTTCGGCAGGTTCTGCCCCTTGACGATGGCCTCGTACACCCGGCTGCGGCCGTTGACGTCGTCCGACTTCACGGTCAGGATCTCCTGCAGCGTGTGCGCCGCGCCGTACGCCTCGAGCGCCCACACCTCCATCTCCCCGAACCGCTGGCCGCCGAACTGCGCCTTCCCGGCAAGCGGCTGCTGCGTGACCAGCGAATACGGCCCGATGGAGCGCGCGTGAATCTTGTCATCCACCAGGTGCGACAGTTTCATCATGTAGATCGAGCCGACGGTGACGTCGGAGGTGAAGAACTCCCCCGAGCGCCCGTCGCGCAGCCGCGCCTTGCCGGTGGGCGACAGCCCCGCCTGGCCCAGGATCTCGTCCACGGCCCGGTCAGAGTCGGCTTCGGATGCCGGCCCGAGCATCGCCGCGAGCGCCGGGAGACCGTTGTCGGCCAGGACATCGGCCGGCTTCGCGTCGCTCAGCCGCTTCTCGACGTCCTTCAACCCCGCTTTCAGGGCCGCCTTCTCGACCTTGCCCACTTCGGGGTCTTCCAGACGCGCCGTGTGGAACTCCTGCTCGGCGCGCACCTGCGCGAGCGAGCGCTCTGCCAGCTCCTTGGCCGCGAACTTCAGGAAGTCCACGAGCTTGTGATAGACGTCGCGTGTCTCCGCCGAGAACGCCCGCGAGCCCAGCAGCGCGATTCCGGCGGTGGAGATATCGGCCCGTCCCCCGTTGGTCTTCGGGAGGCGACGCAGGTCGGCCACGATGCGCCGCACCGTCACGTCGTCGATTTCGGGCAGTCGGACCTGGAGCTGCAGCGCCTCCCCGGCCCACGTGAGGCCCGACAGGCGCAGCAGCACGCCGATCTCGGTCTCATTCGCCCCCTGGAACACCGGGGTCTTCGCATCGAAGCCGAGGATCCGGGCCGCCCACCCCAGATGGGTCTCCAGGATCTGGCCGACGTTCATGCGCGAGGGCACGCCCAGCGGGTTCAGGACGATGTCCACCGGCCGCCCGTCGGGCAGGAACGGCATATCCTCCTCCGGCACAATGCGGGCGATGATGCCCTTGTTACCGTGCCGGCCCGCCATCTTGTCGCCGACCGAGATCTTCCGCTTCTCGGCGACGTACACCTTCACGAGCTGAATGACGCCGGGAGGCAGCTCGTCGGGCTGGAGGATCTTGTCGATCTGGTCCTCGGACTTCTCCTCGATCTTCGCGCGCTCGGCCGAGGCGGCGTCCAGCACCCCCCGCAGTCGCTCGTTCACCGACTTGTTCGCCACGCGGAGCGTCTTCAGATCGACGTCGTTGAAATCGACTTCGGTGAGCTGCACACGCGTGAACTTGGTGCCCGCCGGCAGGAACTCCTCCACCGTGCCGGCCTTGAGCATCAGACCCACTTCCTGGTTGGCCAGCAGGTCGCGCAGCTCGGCGGAGGTCGCCTCCGAAATGCGCGCCTTTTCCTCTCCTTCCAGCCGGCGCACTTCACCGATGCGCTCGCCGCGATCCTTTTCCACCACCTGATCTTCGATGCGCGAGAAGATCTTCACGTCGATGACGACGCCTTCCATCCCGGGCGGCACCTTCAGGGAGGAATCCTTCACGTCTTTCGCCTTCTCACCGAAAATCGCGGTGAGCAGCTTCTCCTCCGGCGACAGCTCGGTCTCGCCCTTCGGGGTGATCTTGCCGACCAGGATGTCGCCGGCCTTGACATGGGCGCCGATCCGCACGATCCCGCGCTCGTCCAGGTCCACCAGGGACTCTTCGGCGACATTGGGGATCTCGCGCGTGATCTCCTCGCGGCCCCGTTTGGTGTCGCGCACGTGCAGCTCGAGCTCCTGGATGTGGATCGACGAGTACACGTCGTCCTTCACCAGGCGCTCGGAGAGCACGATGGCATCCTCGAAGTTGTGCCCGTACCAGGGCATGAAGGCGACGGTGACGTTGGCGCCGAGCGCCAGGTCGCCCCGGTCGGTCCCCGCCCCGTCGGCCACGATCTGTCCCGCCTTCACTTTCTGGCCCACGTGCACCAGCGGCCGCTGATTGATGGCCGTGTCCTGGTTGGTGCGCCAGAACTTCTTCAGCCGGAAGCGGTCGTGCTGCTTGAGCCGGGCGAGCGGGTTGTCGGTCGCTCGGCGGTCCTCGTCGCCGGTGTCGATGATGATCTCGTCCGCGGTGACGCGGGTGACAGTCCCGGCCCGCCGGGCGATCACCACCGCCCCCGAGTCGCGCGCCACCTTCTCCTCGAGGCCGGTCCCCACGAGGGGAGCCTGCGGGAACAGCAGCGGCACGCTCTGGCGCTGCATGTTCG
>JBGPIW010000282.1:0-4166 GCA_041485045.1 Gemmatimonadota bacterium
CAGACCGATCGTCGGCGACGTGCCGGGATTGAAGTCTGTCGCGAGGGCGATGGCGGCCCCGGCTTCGACCAGCCGGCGGGCCGGCGCCTGGCGGCCCTTCCCGAGAAAACTCATGGTCGCCGGCAGGAGCACCGCGACGGTGTCACTCGCCGCCAGGGCCCGGATCCCGGCATCCGAGATCCCCGCCAAATGGTCCGCCGACAGCGCGCCGAGCTCGGCCGCCAGCTCGGCGCCGCCCGAGCCCTCCAGCTCATCCGCATGGAGCTTGAGCGCGAGTCCTCCGCGCTGGGCCGCCACGAGCACCGCCCGCGCCTCGGCGATGCTGAATACCGACGGCTCGCAAAACACATCGCAGCAGCGCGCGAGCTGCTCCCGCACCACGACCGGGAGCATCTCCTCCACGATCAGCCGCACGTAGTCCTCCCGGCGAGACCGGTACTCCGGGGGGATCTCGTGGGCGCCGAGAAACGTCGGCACCAGCTGCAGGCGTTCGGAGCCCGCGAGTGTGCGGATGATGCGCAGCTGCTTCAGCTCGCTTTCGAGCTCGAGCCCGTAACCCGATTTTACCTCGATCGTCGTGCTGCCGCCGGCGCGCAAGGTGAGCAGGCGGTCGCGTGCCAATCGCTCGAGCTCCTCCGGATTGCGCGCCCGCACGTCCCGGACCGATTGGAGAATGCCGCCGCCCGCCGCGGCGATCGCCTGATAGCTCTCGCCCAGCGCCCGTCGCTCGTGATCCGCCACTCGGGGCGCGCCGAAGATCGCGTGGGTGTGACAATCGATGAACCCGGGGAAGAGCACACCCGAGACCTCGGTCACGTCGGCGCCGGGGTATCGCTCCCGCAGTACTCCCCACGAGCCGACGTCCTGAATGCGCCCACCGGACACGGCCACCGCCGCGCCTGGAAGGACCTCGAGCTCCGACAGCTCCTGGCCGCGTCGCGCCCGGGCCGGCCCGCGTCCGGTGACGACCGCGCGAGCCCCGGCGAGGATGGTGGTCAGTCGCTCGCCTCCAGCATCGGCAGCCGGAGCCCTTCGCGCCGCGCCGTGGCGATCGCTTCGGGGTACCCGGCATCCGCGTGCCGGACCACGCCGATGCCGGGATCGTTGGTCAGTACCCGTTCCAGGCGACGGCGGGCCGCCGGCGTACCGTCGGCAACGGTTACCTGACCCGCGTGCAAGGAATTCCCGATGCCCACACCTCCCCCATGATGGAACGAGACCCACGACGCTCCAGAAGCGGTGTTCAGCAGGGCATTCAGAATGGCCCAGTCGGCGATGGCGTCGGATCCGTCGCGCATTCCCTCCGTTTCCCGGAACGGGGATGCCACGCTGCCCGTGTCGAGGTGGTCGCGCCCGATCACGATCGGTGCCGACAGCTCGCCCCGAGACACGAGATCGTTCAAGGCGACGCCGAAGCGCGCCCGCTCTCCCTGCCCCAGCCAACAGATGCGGGCGGGAAGACCCTGGAACGCCACCCGCTCCTGAGCCAGGCGGATCCAGCGCGCGAGGTGCGCGTCACCGGGGAAGAGCTCCAGGACGAGGCGGTCGGTGCGCTCGAGGTCGCGCGGGTCGCCCGACAACGCCACCCAGCGGAACGGGCCCTTCCCTTCGCAGAACAGCGGCCGGATGTACTCCGGCACGAATCCGGGGATGTCGAACGCGTGCGCGACACCGGCGTCGGCCGCTACAGTCCGGATGTTGTTGCCGTAGTCGAACGTCACCGCGCCGGCGCGCTGCAGCTCGAGCATCGCCCGTACGTGCGTCGCGATGCTCTCGACGGAGCGCCGCACGTAGTCCGCAGGGTCGGATAATCGGAGGGCGTGTGCGTCCGCCAGCGCCAGCCCGGCCGGCACGTATCCGTTCAAGGTGTCGTGCGCCGATGTCTGGTCGGTGAGCACGTCGGGGACGAACCCGCGCTGTACGAGCATCGGCAGGACTTCGGCGCAGTTGCCGACCAGCCCGACCGACAACGCAGTGCCACTGCGACGCGCGCCGTCACACCAGCGGAGCGCCTCCTCCAGCGAGGACGTCGCCTGGTCCAGGTAGCGTGTCTCGAGCCGGCGCTGCACGCGGGCCGGATCGACATCCACGGCCAGGCAAATGCCCCCGTTCATCGTCGCCGCCAACGGCTGGGCACCACCCATCCCGCCCAGGCCACCCGTGAGGACCACCCGGCCGGTGAGGTCGCCGCCGAAATGCCGCCGGGCCACCGCCCCGAACGTTTCGTAGGTGCCCTGCAGAATCCCTTGCGTTCCGATATAAATCCACGACCCGGCCGTCATCTGCCCGTACATGATGAGCCCGCGCCGTTCCAGATCGCGGAACACGTCCCACGTCGCCCACCGGCCCACGAGGTTCGCATTGGCGATCAACACACGGGGCGCATCGGGATGCGTCGCGAACACGCCGACCGGCTTTCCCGACTGGACGAGCAGCGTCTCCTCGTCGCCGAGGGTCCGCAACGATCGCACGATGGCGTCGAACGCCTCCCAGCTGCGGGCGGCGCGCCCGGTGCCGCCATACACCACCAGGTCCTGCGGGCGCTCGGCAACATCCGGGTCGAGGTTGTTCATCAACATCCGGAGCGCGGCCTCCTGGACCCACCCGCGGCAGGAGCGCTCGTTCCCCCGTGGCGCTCGAACCACGCGCGGCCCGCTCACGGAGCGGTCTCCAGGTCGAACGCGCCGACGCGGATGCCGGCCGCCACTCGCTCGATCTCCTCGGCCATGGGACGATCGGCGTCGAGCGGCGGGACCATCCCGCGAACGACGCCGTGCAACCGGGCCACGCCCCGTCCGGGGCGCAGCGGCTTCAGGAACTCGAGTCCCTGCGCACCCGCCAGGAGCTCGATCGCCACGACGCGCGCCGCATTGGCGAGTATGCGCTCAGCCTTCCATGCTGCGGTCATCCCCATCGGGACGACGTCCTCCTGGTTGCCCTCCGTGGGCACCGATTGCACGCTGGCGGGCGTGGCCAGTACGCGCGAGTCGGCGACCAGAGCGGCCGATGCGATCTGGGCGGTCATGAAGCCCGAGTCGAGGCCGGGATCGTGGGCGAGGAACGCGGGAAGACCGGACGAGAGATCGGGATTCACCACCCGCTCGAGCCGGCGCTCCGCCAGCCCGGCGAGCGTCGTCAACACGATCCCGAGGACATCGAGCGCCAGCGCCATCGGTTGTCCGTGGAAGTTGCCGCCCGAGAGGACTTCCGCGCCGAACACCAATGGGTTGTCGGTCGCCGCATTCAGCTCTGTGGCGACGAGCCGCTCGGCAAACGCAATGCCTTCGCCTACGGCGCCGAGCACCTGCGGCGTGCACCGCAGGGAATACGCGTCCTGAACCCGCGGGTCGTTGTGGCGGTGGGATTCCCGTATCTCGCTGTCGGCGAGCAGCGTCCGCAACAGGGCAGCGGAGCGTTGTTGCCACGGATGCGGCCGCGCGTCGTGGATCCGCGCGTCGAAGGGCACCGGGCTCCCCCGCACCGCTTCCAGGCTCATGGCGGCCGCCCCGTGCGCCGTGCGCCACAGGACCCAGGCATCGTGCACCAGGAGAGCGGCAATGCCGGTCTGCGCTTGCGTCCCGTTGACGAACGCAATCCCCTCTTTCGCTTCGAGAGTGACCGGCTCGATCCCGGCTGCACGGAGCCGCGGTCCGTCCGGCCCCTCCCCGATCATCGCCAGCGCCAGGTGGGAGAGGGGCGCCAGATCGCCCGACGCACCCACACTGCCCTGTGACGGCACGCGGGGATGGACGCCCGCATTGAGCATGGCCACCAGCGTTTCGGGGATGACCGGCCGCACGCCGCTCGTCTCCATCAGGAGCACGTTGGCGCGCAACAGCATCATCGCACGCACGGCCTCCGCCGCCAGCGGGTCGCCCACGCCCGATGCGTGGCTGCGGATCAGATTGAGCTGCAGCGCACGCAGCTGCTCCGGCGGGATACGCACGTGCGCGAGTTTCCCGAAGCCGGTATTGACCCCGTAGATCGTGTCGCCGCGCGCCACTGCCGCCTCGATGCCGGCGCGTGAGCGCTCGACGCGCGCGCGCGTGTCGGGTGCGACGTCCACCCGGGCGCCGTCTCGCGCAACCGCGACGACGTCGCCGATGGACAAGGAGCGACCGTCGAGCGTGACGATGGAGGGCATCGGTGGCAGGAAACTAGGGGGC
>JBGPIW010000283.1:0-4151 GCA_041485045.1 Gemmatimonadota bacterium
ACGTATGTGGAGCGCACGCGCGACATCGATATCGACCCGGACGTCGTCGAGATCTTCGACCTCCTGTCCGAGGCGTACGAAGCGGGCGCGGTATATGGCACCATGTCCGTGCGACAGGCGCTGACCAAAGCGGCAGACGAAGCGAGGAAGATTCTCGATGCGCGCTGAGGAGCGATCGGGCTGGCTGCTGGCGGCACCGTACAGCGCGTTCCTGGCGACGTTCGCGCTGTATCCCATCGCGTTCGCCCTGGTGCTCGTCTTTCTCAAGTGGGACCTGGTGACGGCGCCGGCGTTCGCTGGACTGGACAATGTGCGGCTGCTGGCTGTCGACGGGCGCTTCTGGCAAGCCGTCGTCACCATGTTCGTCTTTCTCAGCATCCACATTCCGCTCCAGATCGTCACCGCGCTCGGGCTGGCGCTGGCGCTCAATCGTCCGCTCGCGCTCCGGGCCTTTTGGCGCGCCGCGTTCTTTCTCCCCGTCGTGATCTCCGGCGCCGTGGTCGCGATTCTCTGGAGCAACCTGTACGCGACCGACGTGGGATTGATCAACCATCTCCTCGCCCGGTTCGGCGTACGCCCTGTTTCCTGGCTGACCGATCCGGTGACCGCGATGCCGGCGATCGCGGTGATGGTGACGTGGAAGAACGTCGGCTTTTACGTGATCATCTACCTCGCGGGCCTGCAGTACGTCCCGCGCAGCTGCCAGGAAGCAATCGAAATCGAAGGGGCGACGGCGTGGCAACGCTTCCGCTACCTGACGCTGCCGTCGCTCCTCCCCCAGACGCTCCTGGTCGTCACGCTCTCCACGATCAACGGCTTCCAGCTCTTCATCGAGCCGTACGTCATGACCGGCGGCGGGCCGCTGCGGCGAACCTATTCGCTCGTGCTGTACCTCTATACGAACGCGTTCGGCTACCAGAAGATGGGCTACGCCGCCACAATCGGCGTCGCGCTCGCGCTGATCATCGGCGTGGTCGTGGTGCTCCAGCGCCGCCTCATCGGCACGGCGGACGCACAATGAAGACGCTCGGTCGCGTTGCGCTCTATCTCGCGCTCACGCTCGCCGCGCTCACCTTCATCTATCCCTTCCTGTGGATGGCGTCCACGACCCTCAAACCGCCACTCGAGGTGGGCACGCTCGCGCTCGTCCCTGACCACATGACGCTCGACAACTACAGAACCATGTGGGCCCGCGCGCCCTTCGGTCGCGCGCTCCTCAACAGCGCGCTCGTCGCCACGACGATCACCGCTGCGGTTCTCGTCTTCGGCTCGATCACGGCCTACGCGATCGCTCGCCTGCGCTTTCGTGGACGCCCCGCGCTCAACGCCGTGACGATGGCGATCCTTCTCGTTCCGGGACAGCTCACGCTCATTCCCCTGTACACGTTGATCGTGCAGCTTGGGTGGATCGATACCTACGCCGCGCTCATCGTCCCCTACCTGTTCAACGCGACGGCGATTCTCATGCTGCGACAGTTCTTTCTCCAGATTCCGCAATCGCTCATCGACTCGGCGCGCATGGACGGGATGAGCGAGCTGCGCATCCTCTTCACGATCTTCTGGCCCCTCTCGCGACCCGTGCTCGCCATCGTCGCCATCTTCACCTTCATGGGATCGTGGAATGAAGTGCTGTGGCCATTGCTGGTCGTGCGCGACCAGCACCTCATGACGCTCCCCCAGCTGCTCACCGTCTTTGCCCTCGGCGGCGGGGCCGGTACGATGGGGGTGTCGCTCGCCTCGGCGATGGTGCTGGTGGTGCCGGTGGTCGTGGCGTACGCGTTCTTGCAGCGCTATTTCATCGAGAGCATGGCTGGCGCTGGAATCAAGGGATAATCGAGACCATGCCCTCCGTTGCGTTCGAGCATGTCTACAAGCGGTTCGGCGCTACACGCGTCGTCGAGGATTTCGACATCACGGTGGCCGATGGCGAGCTGCTGGTGCTGGTCGGCGGCTCGGGCTCGGGTAAATCCACGATCCTTCGGATGCTGGCAGGGCTCGAGCAAGTGACGAGCGGCACGATTCGCATCGACGACCGTGACGTGACGGCGCTCCCCTCGCGCGAGCGCGACGTGGCGATGGTCTTTCAGGATTACGCGCTGTATCCCCACATGACGGTGCGTGAGAATCTCTCGCTCGGGCTGCGTCTGCGGAAAGTGCCGCGGCGGGAGATCGACCGGCGTGTCGAGTGGGCGGGTTCGATCCTCGAGCTTGTGCCGCTGCTGGATCGCAAGCCCAAGGAGCTGTCCGGCGGCCAGCGGCAGCGCGTGGCGATGGGACGTGCCATGGTGCGCGAGCCGTTGGTGTTTCTCTTCGACGAGCCGCTGTCGAATCTGGATGCCGGCCTGCGCGCGCAAATGCGCATCGAGATCGGTGTACTGCAACGTCGCCTGAAAACGACGACCGTGTATGTCACGCACGATCAAGTAGAAGCGATGACCCTGGGCGACCGCATCGTGGTGCTGGCGGACGGGCGCATCCAACAGGTGGGCCAGCCGATCGAGCTGTATCGCGCTCCCGTCAACAAGTTCGTCGCCGGCTTTATCGGCACCCCGCGGATGAACTTCGTCGAGGGGTATCTCGGAGAGGAGCTCGGCGCGACGACGTTCAGCGCCGACGGTGCGCGCGTGAAGCTCACGCGAGCGCTTCCCCTGGCACCCGGATCGTCTACCGCTGTGACGCTCGGTGTCCGTCCCGAAGACCTTCAGCTCTCCACGTCGGATGGATCTGCAAGCCCGGCGCCCGACTCACTCCTCGGGCGCGTGGTCCTCGTGGAACGGCTCGGCGGCACGAGCCACGTTCATGTTGACGTCGGCGTGCACCGACTCATGGCAGCGGTCTCAGACGGCGCCCTGCCGCAGGTTGGCGACCACGTCGCAGTGCGCGTTCCCAGCGACCGCGTGTACCTGTTCGCGGCGGACGGCCGAGCGTTACCGTGAAGGCGCGCCCTTCCATGAACTTCCCTTCACAATTTCCACCGATTGTTTTCATTCGATTGTTTTCATTCGCAACTTCTGTACGCGAGACACTGGCGCAGCTAGTATAGCCGCGTTCACGCCTACAGAAGCTGCGGCCAGCAAGGGGGCATGATGGGCCCAGTCGATGTCCGTCCAAGAATCTCCGAGTGGCAGCATCGGTTGCTCATCTGCGTCTCGGGGCTGCTGGTCTTCGAAACGCTGACGGGTCTTTCGATCTACCTGCTCCCATTCAGCGTGCCGAACCAGGTGATGGTGTTGCTGCACACCGCAATCGGTCTGGTCTTCGTCGTCCCCTTCGCATGGTATCAGGTCCGACACTGGCGGCTGTACCGCGAGCGCCAGATGACGCACGTCGTGCTGACCGGGTACTTCTCCATGGCCGCGGCGATCGCGTTGGCCATTTCGGGGCTGGTGCTTTCGTATCAAGCCGTCCTGACAAGCCGGATCAGCTACGGCTGGGATCTCGCCCACCTGATCGCCACGTTCGCGCTGGTCGCGTCGGTGCTCCCGCACGTCCTGACCCTCGTCTATCACGCGCTGCGGGGCCACAATGAGGAGGCGCTGGAGCTGCGCCGAGGACAGAAGCAGCTGGGTCTGAAGACCGTGTACGTGACGGTCGCGCTCCTGGCGGTCGTAGCGCTGGGGGCGTACGTCTACCACCCCGTCCGCCTCGTGAACCGGCTCCCGGACGACTACAGCTACATCTATGGTCCCGGCCGCCCGTTTGCGCCGAGTCTGGCCCGCACCAGCACCGGTCAGGCGTTCGATGCCAGATCCACGGGCGGCTCCAAGTCGTGCGGCTCATCGGGCTGCCACGAACAGATCTACCGGGAATGGGCCGTGAGCGCGCACCGCTACTCGGCCATGGACCTCGGGTTTCGCGCGATCCAAACCACCATGGGAAAGCAGAACGGGCCCGAATCGACGCGCTATTGCGCCGGCTGCCACGATCCAATCTCCCTGTTCGCCGGCACCAAGAACTTGTACCGCGACGACCTGACGAACGCCATCGGACGCGACGAGGGAGTCTCCTGCATCGTCTGTCACTCCATCAAGGAGACCGACGTCAAGGGGAATGCCAGTTACCTCATCACGCAGCCGCCGCGCTACATGTTCGAGCTGAGCGATAGCGGCAGCGCCCGGCTGGTGCGGAATTTCCTGATTCGGGCCTACCCG
>JBGPIW010000284.1:0-4121 GCA_041485045.1 Gemmatimonadota bacterium
CCCGACGTTCACCCCCGCCACCGATCTGCTCGTCGTCGTGGACGACTTCAACATCCCGCTGGGCACCTACCGGCTTCGCTCGTCCGGCTCACCGGGTGGCCATAACGGCCTCAAGAGCGTCGAGGGCGCGCTGCAGACGCAGGGGTTCGCGCGGCTGCGGGTCGGCATCGGCCCGGTGCCCGCTGGCGAGCCGTGGGAGGACTTCGTGTTGTCGCCGTTCGCCGATGCCGAGCGGGAGCAGATGGATGCCTTGATGCCGCAGCTGGTGGAGGTGGTCGATGGATGGGTGCGACGGGGCGTTCCGTAACCGTTCCGTTCCTAGCTCTCCGGCTGGTCAGGTCACCTGCCAGGTCCTGCCTTTCGTCAACAGCGCGCCTAGGTCCCCACCGGTCCCCGCCGCCTCGAGCTGCTGCTCCACGTCGTGGTCATAGGAGGTCGTGGGATCGCAGTACAGCACGCCCAGCGCCATCGGGAACGCGGGCGGCGTAAGGCTCGTCAGCAGTGCGGCGAGCGTCCGATTCGTCTCGTCGTGCACCAGGAGGTCTCGGTCGGTGACCCCGTCCTGACCGAGCGTCACGATCTCGAGCTCGAGCTTGCCGGCCACCAGCCGTAAGCCGCGTGACTTCTCCTTGCCGAAGCGGAGCGGCTGACCGTGCACGACGTGCAGCTGTTGGTCGGCCGCGACCGACTTCTCCGTGAAGTCGTCGAACACGCCGTCGTTGTAGACCACGCAATTCTGGAACACCTCCACGAAGGACGCCCCGCGATGCGCGTGGGCCCGCTTCAGCACGTCCAGGAGCCCGGCCTGCTGGGTGTCGACCGCCCGTGCCACGAAGCGCGCCCCCGCCCCGAGCGCAAACGCACACGGTGAGACCGGGTTGTCGAGCGAGCCCGCGGGCGTCGATGGCGAATGGGTCCCGCGGCGCGACGTCGGCGAGTACTGGCCCTTGGTGAGCCCGTAAATCTCGTTGTTGAACAGGATGATCCGGATGTCCACGTTGCGCCGCAGCACGTGGAGCAGGTGATTCCCACCGATCGAAAGTCCATCCCCGTCGCCCGTCACGAGCCAGACGTCCAGGTCCGGATTGGCGAGCTTCACCCCGGTGGCGACCGCCGGAGCGCGCCCGTGAATCGTGTGGAAGCCGTAGGTGGCGATGTAATAAGGAAACCGCGAGGAGCACCCGATCCCCGAAACGAAGACCGTCTTCTCCGGGCGCGCCCCGACGTCGGCAAGGGTCTTCTGTACCGCCTTGAGGATCGCGTAGTCGCCGCATCCCGGGCACCACCGCACTTCCTGATCGGACGCGAAGTCCTTGGCGGCCAGCGGAGCGGCCGGCGGATGCAGGATCGCGGTCACGACGGGTTCCCCTCGGGGACGAGGCGTTCCCGGAACGCGGCCGCCAGCCGGGAGACTTTGAAGGGCTTGCCGCTGATCTGGTTGAGCCCCTCGGCCGGGACGAGATACGCCGCGCGCAACAGCTGGACGAGCTGTCCGTTGTTCAGCTCCGGAACGAGCACGTGATCGAAGCGCGCGAGCAGCTCTCCCAGGTTCCGCGGGAACGGCGCGAGGTAGCGGATGTGGATGTGCGACACGGCGTGCCCCTCGGCGCGGACCTGCTTCACCGCCTGGTGGAGTGCGCCGTAGGTCGAGCCCCACCCGACGACCGCCAGCGCGCCCCGGTCCTCCCCGAGCGCCACGGTCTGGAGCGGGATGTCCTGCGCGATGCCCGCGATCTTGGCCGCGCGCGTCTTGGTCATCAACTCGTGGTTGTCTGGATCGTAAGAGATGTGCCCGGTGTCGTAGGCACGCTCCAGCCCGCCGATGCGATGCTCCAGTCCGGGCGAGCCGGGGCGCGCCCACACGCGCGCCAGGGTCTCCGGATCACGTAGAAACGGATGGAACCCACGCGGTTCGGTGCGGAAGTGGACCGGGAAGCCGGGCAGCGCGGCGACGTCGGGGATGCGCCACGGCTCGGCGGCGTTGGCGAGGTAGCCGTCCGACAACAGAATGACCGGCGTCATGTAGCGCGTCGCCAGTCGGACCGCCTCCATGGCCACCTCGAAGCAATCCCCCGGTGTAGCCGCGGCGATGACCGGGAGCGGCGCATCGGCGTTACGCCCCAGTACGGCCTGGAACAGATCGGACTGCTCCGTCTTGGTCGGCAACCCCGTCGAGGGACCGGCCCGCTGGGAGTCGATCACCACCAGGGGGAGCTCGGTCGCGATGGCGAGCCCCAGCCCTTCGGTCTTGAGCGCGATCCCCGGACCCGACGAAGAGGTCACGCCGAGGGCGCCTGCATAGGAGGCGCCGATGGCGGAGCAGATCGCCGCGATCTCATCCTCCGCCTGGAACGTGACGACCCCGAACGATTTGAGGCCCGCCAGCGTGTGCAGGATCCCCGAGGCCGGCGTGATGGGATACGAAGCGAACACCATCCGGTCGAGTCCCGCCGAGCGCAGTCCGGCGATCAGGCCCCACGCGATGGCTTCGGTCCCGCTGATCGTGCGGTAGGTGCCCGGCGCGCTGGGGTGCGGGGCCACGGTGTACGCGCCGATGTGGCTGGGCAGCTCCGCCGTCTCCCCGAAGGCGTGTCCGGCATCGAGGGCCGCGACGTTGGCGCGGGCGATCTCCGGCTCCTTGGCGAATTTCCGGGCCAGCCAATCGACCGTGGCGGCACGCTCCCGGCCGTACATCCACAGCATCAGGCCCAGCGCCCACATGTTGCGGCAGCGGTGCGCGTCGCGCGACGAGATGGCGAACGGCTTGACCGCTTCGGTGGTGAGCCGCGTGATATCCAGCGGCAGGACCCGGAACGCCGCGAGCGATTCGTCGTCGAGCGGGCTCGCCTGGTAGCCCGCCTTGGTCAGGTTGCGCTCGGTAAACGCCGCGGTATCGACGACGACGGTCCCGCCGGGCCGCAGGTCTTTCAGGTTCACCGTCAGCGCAGCCGGGTTCATGGCCACGAGGACGTCGAGCTCATCGCCGGCGGTCAGGACGTCCGTCGCGCCGAAATGGATCTGGAAAGCGGAAACGCCGAACGTCGTCCCGGCGGGGGCGCGAATCTCGGCCGGATAATCCGGGAAGGTCGCCAGGTCGTTGCCGGCGAGCGCGGTCTCGAGGGTGAACTGGGAGCCGGTGACCTGCATCCCGTCGCCGGAATCACCGGCGAACCGGATCACGGCCTGCTCCCGCTCTTCCCGTAACACCGATCGGACTGGGGGTGAGGCGGTGGCCATCGGAGTGAATCATACCGCCAACCGCCTTCCCCTTCAACGGCGCCGCGTTCATCACGTCCGCCGGGGTGGCCCCGGCGAAGTCTCCCCGCTATCTTGCGGTCTCACATGTCCCCTACTCGGCGCCACACCAGTGCCGGGTCGCCCACGACCAAAGGGAGGTGTTCATGACGCGTCGCTACGAGACCGTCTACATCTTCGATAGTACTCTCGAAGAACCAGCGATCACCGAAAAACTCGAGCGCTTCCATCTCCTGCTGACCAAGGACGGGAAGGGCAGCATTGCGAGCACCAACCACTGGGGCAAGCGGACGCTCGCCTACCCCATCAAGAAGAAGGAAACGGCCTACTACGTGGTCGTCCAGTTCGAGGCGGCGGGTGAGCTCCTCCCAGAGTACGAGCGGGCGGTCAAGCTCGATGAGTCGGTACTCCGCTACCTCGTGGTCTTGAACGAGGGCGAGCCCGCGAAGCCGATGCCGACTGCCCCCGCGGTCGTGCCCGAGTTGCTGGAGCTCGAGGAGGAGGAAGCATGAGACGGCCGGCGAAGACATGCCCCGTGTGCGAATCCGGTGTGCGGGTGCTGGACTACAAGGACGACCGGACCCTCGGGCGGTTTCTCACCGAGCGCGGCAAGATCCTGCCGTCCCGGCTCTCGGGGATGTGCGCACGACATCAACGGCAGCTGGCCACCGCGATCAAACGTGCGCGGCAGCTCGCCCTGATTCCGTACATCAAGAGCGGCTCGTCGGCTTGACGAAGCAGGGTGGTGGCGGGTGGGGGCGTCTCGCCGTAGGCACCATCGCTCTCCTGCTGCTGGCGCCTGGAAGCCTGGGACTCGTGAGTCTATCCCTCGCCGCGCTGCTCCTCGTGGCGGGGTTGCGGCGACC
>JBGPIW010000285.1:0-4112 GCA_041485045.1 Gemmatimonadota bacterium
CAGACGGGGAAGAAAGGCGGCGAGCTCGTGTACACCTATGCCGGCGGTCCGGGCCTCCGGAGCGGCGACACGACGGACATCGCCCGCCTACTCGCCGCCGGGCTGTACGAGCAGGCGATGGTGGATCGCGCCCGGCACGAATCGGCCGGCGCCGCGGCACTGATCGAGGAGCTGGCGCGCCGCTCGCCCGGCGATACCGCCGTCGCGCTGGTGCGCGTCGAGTCGCTGTTGCGGGATCGCGGAGATCCCAAGGGCGCCCTCAGCGCCCTCGCGGCCCTCCACCTACCGGCGGACAATCCGCGGCTGGCGGCCCGGGCCGGGATGCTGGCGGCCGACGCCTGGGTCGCGGCCGGCCAGCCCGACTCGGCGCGCGCGGTGCTGCGCGATCTCATCGCGCGGTTCCCGATGTTTCAGCGGCTCAAGGACCGTCTCGCCGAACTCGGTGGCTGATCTTCGCGTAGACGGATGGCGGTGGCGTCACCAGGCCCCGGCCATGCGCACCGTGTCCCCCACGTACGCCCACTGGATGTTGCGCATGTACCGGTCGACGGCCTTGTAGATGTCATCGGGGGATACGCGACGCAGCTGCAACAGGTACTTGTCGGTCAGCCGGTAGTCGCCCAGGTAGAGCTCGGCGCGGGCAAGCAGGTCCGCCTGGCCCAGGTTGGTGCCGCTCTGGGCGAGGTGCTCGAGGACGTACTGGTTGGTGAAGCGGTGCAAGGCGTAACGGTCGATGCGTTCGCGCAGCAGCAGCCGGATCTGGTCGTACATCATCGGGAGCACCAGCTCCGGCTTGGGTGTGCTGGCGTACAGTCCGCCGACCGCCACGGCGCGCTCCAGAAATGGGGAGTAGGCGGCGTAGGATAGACTGTGCTCCACGCGGATGGTCTCAAACAGCTGACTCGAGAGTAGACCGGTCGCCAGCTTGAACGCCACGTAATCGTCGCTCGACGCCGCGGGGCCGGTGAAGTACCCGAGGATGTAGTTCGTCGGCAGTGCGCGAGCCTCGATCAGCCAGTTGCTCTGCTTCTGTCGTGGGACGGAAGGCGGCAGGGTCCATTTGTAATTCCCCGGCGGCAGACGTCCGATCGTCGCCGTCACGAGCGACTCGACCTGGGCCCGCTCGATGTTCCCGACGACCACGAGCAGCATCCGGGACTTCACCAGCTGGGTCCGGGCGTACTCGGTGAGATCCTGCGCCGTGAGCCGGGCCAGCGACTCTTCCGTTCCCTCGGGGTCGAGGGCATACGGGTGAGCGGCGAAGGTGACGCGGTTGGCGATGATCTGGATTCGTGCGTCGGGATCGGCGTAGCGCTGCCGTACCGTGGCGCGCATCTCGTCGCGCGCCTGTCGCACCCCGTCCGCGGTGAGCGTCGGATGCATCAGCCGGTCCGCGAAGACTCGCCAGGCCGAGTCGACCTCCGGGCGCAATCCGATGAAGCCGAACATCGTCCAGTCCACGTTCGGCTCGAAAAGCTCGACGCTTCCCGTGCGGGCCATGGCGCGCCCCCCTTGCCCGTCGGGGTAGTGCTCCGTGCCGTTGGCCGATGCGCGGAGCAAGAGCGCTTCGATCCCAGCGGTGGAATCCGCGAGCTGACGCGTGCCGCCGAGCAGGTACAGGGAGACGACGACGAGGTCGTTCGCACGGTTGCCGCGCTGGATCACCCGGAGCCCTGAGACGGAGTAACTGACGCTCAAGCTGTCCGGATCCGCCGCGCGCGGCCATGTCGATGGCTCTCGGTCGGCCCCGAATGAGAGCAGACCGGCGAGCAACCCGACGACCACTCGGCTCGCGCTCACGGAGGGCTCCCCGGATTCCTCCCGGCCTGGCCCAGGGCGGCGCGGAGTCTTTCGATGACCCCGGCCGGGGCGAGGACGGCAATGACCTTCGGCCGCCCCACGATGTAGGTCTCCGCGAAACGCCGGAGATCCTCGAGGCGCTGTTCATTCACGTGGTCGTCGTAGTGCTCGTAGTAGTCGATCCCGCCGCTCGCCCACCAGAATGCCAGGGAGGGGGCGAGGGTGGCGTTCGCTTCGAGCGTGAGGGCGCTCTGCACGCGTCGCCGTTTCCCGGCGATGGCCAGATCCTCGTCGCTCACCCCCGCCAACTGGTGCAGCTGGTCGAGCTCGCTGAGCAGCACGGTCAGGGCCGCCGACGCTTTGGCCGGGGTGGTCCTCGCGTGGATGGTGAAGGGGCCGACGTGTGCCAGCGGTGCATAGGTGCAGTGGACGGACTGGAACAATGCGCCGTCGATCAAATGTCGCTGAAACGGGGAGCCCCGCTCGTTCAACACATCGCACAGCGCATCGGCCGCGTACGTCGCGAGCGTGTCCTGGGCTATGCTCGGGCCACGAAACTGCACGGTGATCAAGGCGTGGAGAACCGGCTGCGCCATGAGTGTGACGGCGCTTGCGGTCAGCTCCGCGACGGGCGGCACCGGCCGTTCCCCGAACGGATCGGGTGCCCGGCTCCAAGGCCCGAACTCCTGCCTTGCGGCCGAGAAGACATCCGCCGATGAGACATCGCCGGTGACCATCAGGGCGGCATTGTTCGGGACATAGTAGTGGGCGTAGGTCTGCTGCAGGCGCTCCAGGCTGATGCCCTTCAGGGAGCCGCTGTCCCCGCCGACGTCCTTGCGGCTCCATGACGGTCCCCAGAGCTGCTGCGCTGCCCGGCGCGCCAGCGACTGCTCGGGATCGGACTCGTCACGCTGCAGCTCATCGAGGACCACCGATTGCTCTTCGTCGAGCTCGTGGGCGTTGAAGCGTGGCTTCTGGACCAGCTGCGCCAGCAGGGCTATTCCCTTCAGGACGTTCTTCGCCGGGAGCACCAGGTAATAGGTGACGACCTCCTCACTGGTGGTCCCGTTGAATTGGCCGTCGAGGTAGGTCGCTTCTTGTGCGAATGCGGTCGGTTCGCCCTTGTAGGAGCGAAACAGCATGTGCTCGAACAGATGCGCCAGGCCTCGATCCCTCGGCTCCTGCGTCATCGCCCCGTTGTGCACCGCGACGAGCACGGTGGCCAACGGGACGGTGTGGTTTTCCACCACGAAAACCTGCAGGCCGTTGTCGAGTGAAGCTCGGTGGATCGCGCCTTCGCGGACGGGAGCCTGCGCCGCGATCGGGGCGGCGGCAAGCACTGCGCTGACGGCCAGAGTCACGGGCGGTGGCAGGAACAACTTCACGTTCCGTCTCCCGGGGACTTGCGCGAAGGGGCTGGCGTGCAAGGTAGCGGTCCATGCTCGCGGAGCAAGACGGCGACCTCGAACATGAGCGACCTCGTCGCGGCCCGTGTCCAGATGGGGATGTCACTGGCATTCCATATCATCTTCGCGGTGGTGGGCATCGCGATGCCCGTGCTCATGGTCGTGGCCGAGCGTCGCTGGCGGCGCTCGGGCGACCCGGTCCACCTCGATCTTGCCAAACGCTGGGCGCGGGGCACCGCGATCCTGTTTGCTGTGGGCGCCGTGTCCGGTACGGTCCTGTCGTTCGAGCTCGGGCTCTTGTGGCCGGGGTTCATGCGGGTCGCGGGCCCGATCATCGGCATGCCGTTCTCGCTCGAAGGCTTCGCGTTCTTCACCGAAGCGATCTTCCTGGGCATCTACCTCTACGGCTGGGAGCGGGTGAGCGCGCGGGCCCACCAGCTCGCCGGCGTCATGGTCGCGGTGAGCGGTGCGCTGTCGGGGGTATTCGTCGTCATCGCCAATGCGTGGATGAACGCGCCGGCGGGATTCGATCTCGTCGACGGGCAGATCACCAACGTGCGCCCGCTCGCTGGGATGGCCAACGCGGCCGCGTTGCCCCAGGTCCTCCACATGACCCTGGCGGCCTACGCCGCGACCGGGTTCGCCGTGGCCGGGGTCCACGCCTGGCTCATCCTGCGCGGCCGTCGTGCGCCGTTTCACCGGCACGCGCTGGCGATCGCGCTGCTCGTCGGGGCGCCCGCCGCCGTGCTCCAACCGCTCTCGGGCGACTTCGCCGCGAGCCACCTGGCACGCCATCAGCCGGTGAAGCTGGCCGCGATGGAGGCGCTGTTCGTGACCCAATCGGGCGCACCGATAACGTTGGGCGGCTGGCCCGACGCAGCGGAGCGGCGCACGCATTTCGGTATC
>JBGPIW010000286.1:0-4111 GCA_041485045.1 Gemmatimonadota bacterium
AGGCGCAATCCGCGCAGGCGGAGGGAGCCGAGTATCTTCTGGCGGGACCGGTGTTCGAAACCCCCACACATCCGGGAGGCGAGCCGTTGGGCGTCGAGGGCCTGCGGGACATCGTCCGTCTCGGGAGTCCGGTGATCGCGATCGGCGGCGTCACCGCGTTGCGTGCGGGGGACCTGCACCGGGCCGGGGTATATGGCGTGGCGGCGATTCGCGCGTTGTGGGATGCTCCCCGGCTGGCGGCCGCCGCGCGGGATTTGTTGGAGGTGTTCGCGTGATCGAAGTCGTCGTGAACGGAGAGCGCCGGGCGGTGCCCGCCGAGGCGACGCTGCTCGAGCTGCTGACGCTGCTGGGGCTCGACCCGCGCGTCGTCGTGGTGGAGCACAACCGGAAGATCGTCCGGCGCCCCGAGCTGAGCGGCCAGCGCCTCGCACCCGACGACGCCATCGAGCTGGTGCATTTCGTGGGAGGCGGGTGAGCGATGAGCACCGCCGTGGAGCTGGTGAAGGACACGCCGTTCACGATCGGGACGCGGACGTTCCAGTCCCGGCTCATGGTCGGCACCGGGAAGTACCGCAGCAACGAGGAGATGGTGCGGGCGATCGAGGCGAGCGGCGCCGAGATCGTCACCGTCGCCGTACGGCGCGTCGATCTCGACCGCAGCCGGGACGCGAGCATTCTCCACCACCTGGATCCGAAACGATACCTCCTGCTCGCCAACACGGCCGGGTGTTATTCCGCGGCCGACGCGATCCGCTACGCCCGCCTCGCCCGCGAAGCGGGCTTCAACGAGTTCGTGAAGCTCGAGGTCATCGGGGACCAGGAGACGCTGCTCCCGGATGTGGCGGGTCTGCTGGAGGCGACGGCCGTGCTGGTGCGCGAAGGGTTCACGGTCCTCGCCTACACCAACGAGGACCTGATCACCGCCTTGCGTCTCGAGGCGGCGGGAGCGGCGGCGGTGATGCCGCTCGCCTCGCCGATCGGCAGCGGGTTGGGCCTCCTGAATCCATTCAGTGTCCGGACTATCAAGCGCCGCCTCAAGGTGCCGGTGGTCGTGGACGCGGGAGTCGGGACGGCGTCCGATGCCTGCCTCACCATGGAGCAGGGTGTGGACGGCATTCTCATGAACACGGCGCTGGCGGCCGCGCAGGATCCGGTCACCATGGCGCACGCCATGCGGCTCGCCGTGGACGCCGGCCGAGCCGCGTTCCTGGCCGGCCGCATGCCGCGGCGCGAGGTCGCGATGCCGTCGTCGCCGCTCGAGGGGATGCTGGATTAAGGGGCCGACCGCCGCGCGCCGCGCGGCCCTCGACATCCTGCGCGCCGTCGGCGCCGGGACGCCCTTCCCCGATGCCCGCGATCGAGTGGTCGGCGGGCTGGCGGAGCGCGACCGGCGCCTGGCGTACGAGCTATCGGCCGGCGTGCTGCGCTGGCGGCGTGACCTCGACGGGACACTCGATCTCCGCCACGCCGATCCGCGACTGCACGACATCCTGCGACTCGGCGCCTACCAGCTGCGCCGCCTGGAGCGCGTCCCGGCGCACGCCGCCGTCTCCACCAGCGTCGAGCTGGCGCGCGAAACGGCGGGGGAGCCGGCCGCGCGCTACGTAAACCAGGCACTGCGGAGACTGGCGGAAGGAGGAACGAGGGACGAGGGACGGGTAAGCTCACACCCGGATTGGCTCGTCGCACGGTGGCGCGCGCAGTTCGGTGACGCGGAAACGGCGGCTCTCATCGCCTGGAACGACCGACGGCCGCACCTGGGGATCCAGCCGGCCCGGTGGCAGATCCAGGAGTTGCGGACCGCCTTCGAGGCAACGGGATACGCAGTAGAGCAAGCGCCGTTCGATGCGGGGCTCATCGTCTCCAGGACTCCGACCGCTCCCCGCTCCCCGCTCCCCACCAGTCTTCCGGGGTACTCCGAGGGGGCCTTTGTGGTGCAGGACCCGGCCCAGGCGCTCGTCTGCCGCTTCGCCGCCGTGCCGGTTGGTGCGAGATTGTACGACGCCTGCGCCGCGCCCGGCGGCAAGACGGTCACCCTCGCCACGGCCGGCGCACGCGTGACGGCGGGTGAGTACCGGCGCGAGCGGCTCGGGCGCCTGCTGGAAACGGTCGGCCGGACCGGAGTGGCGGTTCCCATCGTCGCGGCCGATCTTGGGTCCGCGCCGTTCCCGCCCGGAGCGTGGGACGCGGTCTTGCTCGACGCCCCGTGCAGCGCCACGGGGACGATGGCGCGCCATCCGGACGCCCGTTGGCGGATCACCGCGGCGGCTGTCGCGCGCATCGCCCGGCGCCAGACGGCGCTGCTCGATGCGGCTGCACCGCTGGTGCGCGCGGGCGGGGTCTTGGTGTACGCGACGTGCTCCCTCGAACCGGAAGAGAACGAACGACAGGTGGAGGCGTTCCTGGAACGGCACCCGGAATACGAGCGGTTCGGCAGGACCACGGCGGTCGCGGCCGAGCTGCTGACGGCGTCGGGCGACTTCCAGTCGTTCCCCCAGCGACACGGGATCGACGGCGCGTACGCGGCGCGCCTGGTGCGGCGGCGCTGATGCAGCTCCGGCGTCACATGCCGCCGCTCAAAGCCTGGCACTGGCCGCGGCTGCGGCGGCTGCCGCCCATCAAGCGGGACGAGGCGATCCGCTGGGGGTTCTGGCTTCTGGTGGCGGGCGTCGTCGGGTATCTGTTCGCGGCCCTGGTGGCGTTCCCGTCACCGATCTTCCCGCACCACCAGCAGGTGCCGCGCGTGATCGGTCTCCCGTTGGCCGAAGCCCGGCAGGCGATCGCCGCCGCGCACCTCGGCACGACCGACAACGGGACGGAGCCGCACCCTTCCGCGCCGGTAGGGACGGTCATCTGGCAGGACCCGCCTCCGGGCGTGGAGGCGCCCTCGAACCTGCGCGTGGCGCTGGTCGCGAGCGCCGGCCCGCAGCGCGTCCCGGTGCCGGACGTCGCGGGGCTCGACGCCGGGCTCGCCGCCAAGCTGATTGCGGCCGCAGGACTCACGGTGAGCCGGGTCGAGTCGGTGCCGGCCGCTCTCCCCCCGGGACAGACGATGCTCACGCGTCCGGCGGCCGCCACGACGCTCGTGCCGGGGAGCGGCGTCGGCCTGGTGGTGAGCCGTGGTGCGCCCACCATCACCGTCCCCGATCTGCTCGGGCTCTCTCCGGTGGACGCGCGGACCCGGCTCGAAGCGGCCGGCCTCGCCATCGGGGGCGTGACGCGGCAGCGCACCGCCGACGCCGCCCCGGGTACGATCGTGGCCCAACGGCCCGCGGCCGGTACGCTCGCCGTCCCCGGGACGCTGGTGGACGTCGTTGTCGCCCGGAGTCCGCAGTGACCGGCGGCATCCGGATCGCGCCCAGCGTGCTCTCCGCCGATCTGACGCGGCTCACCGAGCAGGTGCGGGCCGTGCTGGACGGGGGGGCGGATTGGCTCCACGTGGATGTCATGGACGGCCGGTTCGTGCCGAACCTCACCTTCGGCGCCAACATGGTCGCGACCCTGCGAACGCTCACCGACAAGCCGATCGACGTGCACCTCATGGTCGTCGAACCGGAGCGCTACATCGACCCCATGGCCGATGCCGGGGCCTCGGTGTGTACCTTTCATCCTGAGGCCACCGTGCACGTCCAGCGCCAGCTCGCAGCGGTGCGGCAGCGCGGCATGCTCGCCGGTCTCGCGCTCAATCCCGCGTCTCCCTTGGCGCTCGTGGAGGACGTCGTGTCGGATCTGGACTTGCTGCTCATCATGACGGTCAACCCTGGGTTCGGCGGGCAACACTATTTGCCGGCGTCCACCGACAAGATCCGTCGCGCGCACGCGCTGCTGCACGCCCGTCGGGCGCCGGTGCGACTCGAGGTGGACGGCGGGATCGGACCGGACACCATCGCCATAGCCCATGGAGCCGGGGCGGACACCTTCGTCGCGGGCCACGCGATCTTTTCGAGCGCCGATCCCGGCCACGAAGTGCGCGAGCTGCGGCGGCGCTGCGCGGTGGCGGTCTGATGGACCGGCGCCGCACCCTCATCGTCGGCGTCGCGCTGGCGGTCCTGTTCGCGGTGGTGGTCGTGTTCCGGCTCATGCCCGAGATCGCTCTCGTGGGCGTCGGGTC
>JBGPIW010000287.1:0-4092 GCA_041485045.1 Gemmatimonadota bacterium
ATCGCGCTGGAGACGCAGGAGATCTACGCCCCGTTGGCGCACCGCTTCGGCATGGCGGGGATGAAAGCCGAGCTCGAGGACCTGGCGTTCAGTTTCCTGGAGCCCGAGGACTACCGCGTCCTGGTCAAGAAGATCCAGGCCCGCCGGACCGAGCGGGACCAGACGATCGAGCGGCTGCGGGCGCCCCTGACCGAAGAGCTGAAGCGCGCCGGGCTCACCGATTTCGAGATCACCGGCCGGCCGAAGAACCTGTGGTCCATCAGCAAGAAGATGAAGCGGCGCGAAAAGCCGTTCGAGGAGATCTACGACCTGCTGGCGATGCGAGTGCTCGTGAATTCGGTCGCCGACTGCTACCACGCGCTGGGGGTCATCCATCATCAGTGGACGCCGCTGCAGGAGCGGATCAAGGACTACATCGCAAGCCCGAAATCGAACGGCTACCAGTCGCTCCACACGACGGTGTTCGGCCCGGCCGGCCAGCTCTACGAAATCCAGATCCGCACGCGCGACATGCATCGGACCGCCGAGTACGGCATCGCGGCCCACTGGCTGTTCAAGGAAGGGAAGGGCCCCGATGAGCTCGACCGCCACCTCGCCTGGTTCCGGCAGCTGCTCGAGCTGCAACAGGACGCCCATTCGCCGGAGGAGTTCCTCGAGTTCCTGAAGGTCGATCTCTATCAGGACGAGATCTTCGTCTTCACACCGCGCGGCGACGTGAAGCGGTTGCCCAAAGAGGCGACGCCCATCGATTTCGCATTCGCGGTGCACACCGAGGTCGGCTACCGCTGCCACGGCGCCCGCGTGAACGGCCGGATCGCTCCGCTACACCGGCCGCTGAAGAACGGCGATTCGGTCGAGGTGCTGACGAGCCCGCAGGCCCGGCCGTCGCGTGACTGGCTCGCCCACGTGCACACAGGGCGGGCGCGCCACAAGATCCGACAGTGGATCCGGTCGGAAGAACATTCCCGCAGCGTCACCTTGGGCCGGGAAATCCTGGACCGTGAAGTCCGCCGCCGCCGCCTCGCGCCACCCGGCGCGGAGCAGCTGGCGCGTGCCGCCGTCACCCTCTCGGTGGGGAGCGCGGAACAGCTGGAAGCCGTGTTGGGCCGGGGGGATGTGGCCCTCGGGCTGGTGATGCGGGCGCTCTACCCGGATCTCCCCGCCGAAGACCTGCAGGCCCCCAAGCCGACGGCGTTCGGGCGCGTCATCCAGCGTCTCCGGCTCGGGCGCGGCATCCGGATCCAGGGCGTCGACGGCCTCATGGTGCGGTACGCGCAATGCTGCCAGCCGGTGCCCGGCGACCCGGTGGTGGGCTACGTCACGCAGGGGCGTGGGATTTCGATCCATCGCAGCGACTGTCCCAACCTGCTGCCGCTGTCCGCCGAGGCCGAACGCCGCGTGGAAATCGACTGGCAGGAGTCGGAAGGGGAGACCTTCGTGGTGCGACTCGTGATCGCGGGTGAGGACCGCCGCGGTCTCTACGCCGACATCTGCGAGGCGGTGAGCCAGTCCGGCACCAACATCCGTCACGCCGAGCTCTCCTCCCGCGACGGCGCGGTCTATGGGCACATGCTGGTCGAGGTGGAGAACCACACCCACCTCAACAAGGTCTTGCGCGCGGTGCACCGCGTGAAGGGCGTCTCCGAGATCGCGCGCCGGGACGTCGGCACCCACCAGGCGCAGTCCTGACCGCGCCCTAGGCGCGGTCGTTAAGTTTCCGGCATGCCTTTCGAGCTCGTGTCGCCGTTCAGCCCGGCCGGGGACCAGCCGGCGGCCATCCAGTCCCTGGTCGCCGGCCTGCAGCGTGGGGACGCCTATCAGACCCTGTTGGGGGTCACCGGCTCCGGGAAGACGATGACGATGGCCCATGTCATCGCGGCCCACGCGCGCCCCACGCTGGTTCTTTCCCACAACAAGACCCTCGCGGCACAGCTGTACGGGGAGTTGAAGGCCTTCTTCCCTCGGAACGCGGTCGAGTTCTTCATCTCGTATTACGACTACTACCAGCCGGAAGCCTACGTTCCCCATACCGACACCTACATCGCCAAGGATTCGTCCATCAACGACGACATCGATGCCCTGCGCCTGCGCGCGACGTCGAGTCTGCTGGAGCGGGCCGACGTCGTGATCGTCGCCAGCGTGTCGGCGATCTACGGCCTCGGCGATCCCGCGGCGTACCGCCGGCTGCTCGTGACGGTCGACGTGGGAGACGAGCGCGGGCGCGATGCCATCCTCGAAGAGCTCGTGCGCATCAATTATCTGCGCAACGACGTCGCATTCGAGCGCGGGACGTTCCGCGTGCGGGGGGACACGATCGAGGTGTTTCCGGCCTACGACGAGCAGGGCGTGCGGATCGAGCTCTGGGGCGACGCGGTCGAGCGGGTCACCAAAATCGATCCGACGACCGGCAACGCGATCGCCCAACTCAACCGCGCCGTGGTCTACCCGGCGACCCACTTCGTGACCGAACGGCCGACGGTCGAGCGCGCCGTGGCGGCCATCCGGGCCGAGTTGAAGGAGCGCCTGGCGGTCCTGCGGGCCCAAAACAAGCTGGTGGAGGCGCAACGGTTGGAATCCCGGACGCTGTTCGACGTCGACATGTTGCTCGAAGTCGGGCGTTGCAGCGGCATCGAGAACTACTCGCGGCACCTGACGGCCCGTGAGCCGGGGGTACGTCCGGCCGTTCTGCTCGACTACTTCCCCGGCGATTTCCTCTGCATCATCGACGAGTCGCACCAGACGCTGCCGCAGATCGGGGGGATGTCCGAGGGCGATCGCTCGCGCAAGCAGACGCTCGTGGACTACGGGTTCCGGCTGCCGTCGGCGCTCGATAACCGGCCGTTGCGATTCGACGAGTTCATGTCGCTGGTACCCCGGATGCTCTTCGTCTCGGCGACGCCCGGAGACCAGGAGCTGCAGCTCTCGGAAGGCGTCGTGGTCGAGCAGATCATCCGCCCCACCGGGCTCGTGGATCCCGAGGTCGAAGTCCGGCCGGTGAAGGGCCAGGTCGACGATCTCCTGCAGGAGATTCGCGAGCGCACGCGCGCCGCCGAGCGGGTGCTCGTCACGACGCTCACCAAGCGCATGGCCGAGGACCTCACCGACTATCTCCAACAACATGGGGTGCGGGTGCGCTACCTGCACTCGGAGATCGACGCGATCGAGCGCGTGGAAATCATCCGCGGGTTACGGTTGGGGGACTTCGACGTGCTGGTCGGGATCAACCTGCTGCGCGAGGGGCTCGATCTGCCGGAAGTGTCGCTCGTCGCGGTGCTCGATGCCGATCAGGAGGGCTTCCTCCGGTCAGATCGGTCGCTCATCCAGACCGTGGGGCGGGCGGCACGGAATCTCCACGGCAAGGCGATCCTCTACGCCGATCGGATCACCGGCTCGATGGAGCGGGCGATGGACGAGATGACGCGGCGGCGTACCCGTCAGCGGGCCTACAACACCGAGCACGACATCACTCCACGGTCCATCGTCAAGTCGATCGTGGACATTCGCTTTGTGACCCGCGTGGCGGACGCACGCGGCAGCCGGGTGCCCGCCGAGCCGATCCACCGTCCGGCTGATGATGCGGAGCGCGAGTCGATGATCCGGCTGCTCGAATCCCAGATGCAGGCCGCGGCCGAGGCCCTGGATTTCGAGCTGGCCGCGCTGTTGCGGGATCAACTGCTCGAGCTGAAAGCCGGGCTCGAGCCACGAGGAGGACGGCGTGCGCCTGCGCGTGGACGAGCTCAACCGGTTCGGTGAGCAGCTGGGGCAGGGGCTGCAGGCCCCCGCCATCATCGGATTTTCGGGGGATCTGGGGGCTGGAAAGACGACGCTGGTGCAGGCGATGTGCCGGGGCTTGGGCGCCGCCGTGCCCGCGACCAGCCCGACCTACGCCCTCGTCCATCGGTATGAATCACCGGCAGGTCCCGTGTTTCATGTCGACTGCTACCGTCTGCGGTCGTCCCAGGAGGCCCGCGAACTGGGTCTGGATGACATCCTCGTGCAGCGGGCCATCCTCCTCGTGGAATGGCCGGAGAAAGCGGGCCACATGATGCCGCCACTCGACCGGTACTTCATGTTGAGTCACGACACCGATCC
>JBGPIW010000288.1:0-4082 GCA_041485045.1 Gemmatimonadota bacterium
ACGCCACGGCAGTGTTCCCGAACAAGTCCTGCACGGCGACCTGCAGCGCCGGCGCCATGCCGGTTGCAGCCACCACGGTGGCCAGCGGCTGGACACCGAAGACCAGCTGGTGACCGGCCGCGGCGAGGTTGTCGAACGCGAGGCTCGTCACGTCGGTGAGCCCAGCAGCGGCGGCGCGCAGTGTGTAGCCGGTTCCACTCTTGTCGAGCCGCAGGTCAGCGAACGTCGCGATCCCGGCTACCGCCGGCGCGCTCGTCACGCCGGACAGCACCGCGCCTCCGGGATTCGTGCCGAGCACGATGGTGACGTTGCCGGTGTAGGTCGTGACGGTATTCCCGGCGGCGTCTTGGGCCACGACCTGCACGGCGGGCGCGATCGGCGACCCGGCGAACGTCGTGGTCGGCGCGACCCCATACCCCAGTTGGCTGGTCGGACCGATCGCGATGTCGAACGGGCCTGTCGTTGTGCTGGTGACCGTCGGGGCGGATGCCGCCAGGGTGTACCCGGTGCCAGCCTTGGCGATGCTCACCGAGGAGAACGTCGCTACCCCCGCGACCGCCCCGACGCTCGACGACCCGCCGAGCGTCGCGCCCGCGGTCCCCGTCCCCGGGGAGATCCCCAATGTGACCACGCCGCCGAACCCGGTCGCCGTGTTCCCCATGTTGTCCTGTGCGGTCACCACGATGGCCGGAGCGAAGACCTGGCCCGCAACGGTGGCGCTCGGCTGGACGGAGATGATCAACAGACTGGCGGGACCCGGAGTGATGTTGAACGCCGTGCTCGCCGCGCTGGGGATCGCTGTCCCGGACGCGGCGAGGGTATAGCCGGACCCGACCTTGTCGATACTGAGCGAGGCGAATGTCGCTATGCCGGAAACCGCAGCCATCGTCGTCGTGCCCGACAGGGTCGCGCCGGGAGCTCCCGAGCCGGCGGCGATCGCGATCGTCACGGCTCCGGTGTACCCGTCCGCCACATTCCCAAGGGCATCCCGGGCGGTGACGGTGACCGCGGGAACGAGCCCGCTGCCCGCAACGCCCGATGACGGTTGCGTCGTGAACGCAAGCTGGCTCGCCGGGCCCGCCGTGATGCTGAATGTGGCGCTGGTCGCAGTCGTCAGCGACCCGGATGTGGCCTTGAGCCGGTATCCGACGCCGGTCTTGTTGATGCTCAGGGAGCTGAATGTCGCGATACCGGCGACCGCGGTTGCAGTGGTCGTACCCGCCAACGTGCCGCCACCCGGGTTCGTTTCGATGGAGACGGTCACGTCTCCAGTGAAATCGGCCACCACGGCCCCGTCGGCATCACGCGCTTCCACCACGACGGCGGGGGCCACCGCGGATCCCGCCACGACGCTCGTGGGGTCGATCTTGAATGCCAATTGACTCGCGCCCGGAGGGGGCGACGACGTGTCCTTGGCGCACGTGATGGCAAGCAGTGAAACGGCGATGGTAGCGAGGGCAAGCGCCGGTCGGCGCGGAAACAACTGCCTTGGGTCGGGCATCGTCGACAACCAGGTTGAAGGGGCCTCGATGGGCCACTTCGCACTTTCCGTGCCAAAGTACTTTACTCGCGGGCAGTTACACGAACGTCACCCAAGGGAAAGAACCCTTCATTCGCCTGTGGCGCCCGGACTACGTGGAGTGTGGCAGATCGGCCGAAGTGTCGTCCGTGCTCGCCGCCTGCGTTGCCATTTGTCATCTGCCCCCGCGCTGCGTGACTACCGTCACGTGCCGACCCGTCGCCACAGGGTATACATCACCCGGCCGCATGAGCCCCTGGCCCATCAGATGATCGCCGACTCGACTGGCCTCGCTTCTTCAATCACCGACTGATTCCCTCTGGAGGTGAGCGGATGCTCGCATCCTTACAGCAAGCGCTGCCGACGCAATGGCAGGACACGTTCCGGTTTCTCGCGTCGGGTTTCACATGGATACTCGACTGGCAGGGTACCGCTCTCGGCTTTGCGGTCAGCGGCGCCAACGGCTGGGTCATCGCGCTCAAGAGCACGCTCATTCTGCTGCCCTGCGCGCTGCTCATCGCCGGGCTGTGGTGCACCATGGCGTCCCTGTACACGCTGCCCTTCCGGTCGGGGCGTGGAGGTTTTCTGACCGCGCTGCTCATGTCCTGGTGGGACGCGGGACGGATGACCTGGTTCTATTGGGCCGGTCTGGTGCGCCTGATCCTGGTAGTAGTCGGCTGGGTGTGGAGCCTGCTGAAACTGGCCGGGTCGCTCCTGGCCCGCCTCGTCAAGTTCATCGTTACGAGTCCCTTCGCCCTGCTGGACTGGGGCACGCGGCAATATTTCCAGCCGGGCGTCCCCTGGATCGCATTCCTGCTCATTCTCCTGTGGTCGGCCCTCGAGGCGACGGTCTTCACATTCACGCTGCGGCCCACCCTGACGGAAGTGCTCGCCGACTTGACCGGGTCGGAGCTGTCGGGGTGGGCGGTGACCCTCATCCTGTGGCCGTTCCTCTTCATTCTCATCTCGGGAAGCTTCGCGGCCATCCAGGCCCTCGCCGAGGCGATCCGGACCAAGAAGACCTCGCAGATCATCTCCATGGCGCTGGTCGAGGCGTTCGTGATGTTCTTCGAGGTGATGTTCCTGTATCGCGAGCTGATCGACGCCATTACGCCCTGGATCGCGCAGCAGACGGGATTCCAGCTCGGGTTCTTCTCCACGCTGGCCATGGCCTCCTTCGGCTGGATCGGGGTGCGCGCCATGACCTGGTTCCTGTTCGGCCGCTTCGGCACGCCGGCGCTGCTTGGCATTCTGGCCCGCCAGAACATTGCCGGTCCGCAGCGCGGTGGCGCGACGCTCGAAGTGCAGTCGGCCGAGTTTTGGCGAGGCCCGGTGGCCGCGCTGAAGGCGGAAACCGAGTGGTTCAAGCGGGAGGCTCGGGAGACGTTCGAGCTGCTGTCGCTTCCGGTGCTCCAACTGCTCGCTGCCGTCGTGAATTTCGCCGTCGTGGTGATCCTGGGCCGGCCCGCGTTCACGCTGCCGTTCCGCAACCTGGAGCAGGTGCTCGCCAACACGCCGCAGTTCGCACCAGGCGCCCGCCATCCCGTGCCCGGAGCGACCGCATGACCCGGACCGGCGCGCGACTCGGCGCGCTCGCGGCCACCGTCCTGCTGCTGGGCTGTGGCCGATCCGAGCCGGCGGCGGAGACGGAGGTGAAGCCTGCGGCGTCGACCCTCGTGCTGGGTATCGACGTGAGCGGCTCGTTCCGCGACTCGCGGTTGTATGACGATGCGGTGGATTTCGCCGCCCACTATCTCTATGCGCATCTCAACGGGCTAGGTGGGTTGCGCACTCCGACGGCGCTCTTCGTGGGGTCGATCGGGGGCGCCCGGCCGGGAGAGCCAAAGCCGTTCCATCCGATCAACGACTTTCAGAATCGCTCCGTGGACCAGATCGCGGCGGACCTGCGCACCTGGTTTCCCTCTACGGACGCCTACACCGACTTCAATGCCTTCTTCTCCCGGGTATCCGGGCTGATCAAAGAGCGCGGGCTGATCCTGGCCCCGCTCAACGTCGTGCTGCTGAGCGACGGCCTACCCGACATTGCGCCGGGCACGCGCCTGGGCGCGGGAGAAACGCCCTACACCCGCATCGACCTGACCCCCCTCGAGTATCTCTCGCGCAGCGTCACCGTGCGGCTGTTGTACGCGAGCCCCACGGTCGGGGAGGATTGGAAGCGGAGGGTGCGCCGCAAGCGCGTGCGCCTCTGGACCGAGGAAGCCCAGGTGATGCGGGGTTGGCACATGCAGGTCCAGCCCGATGTGCCGCTCGAGCATCAAGCGACACTCTGGAAGTGGGTGCAGGACAACGTGGATTTCCGAGTGCGGACAACGAACCTTTTCTGACCGTCAGGGGCGGCGCCCAGACATCGGACGCCGCCCCTGACCGCCTCAGAAACTCGTTTCGAAGCCGAGGCGGATAGTGCGGCCCTGATTATTGAACCGGTACGCGCCGTATTGCGCCGTGTAGAACGTGTCCAGCGCGCGCGTCTGCTCCGCCAGCGTGTACTCGCCGTTGCCGTCCCCGAACCGGGCTTCCACCCGGCGCAGCGACTCGCAGTTCA
>JBGPIW010000289.1:0-4073 GCA_041485045.1 Gemmatimonadota bacterium
GAGGATCGCGCGTTGGCCGCGGGTCTCGGTCAGCGCGCGCGCCAGGCGGAAGCTGTCGGTCTGGCGCCAGATGACGAGCCAAAGTGCGGTGCACCCCGCGAGCAGCCAGAGAAAGAAGAGGTGGCGGCCCCTAAGCTTCACAGGTGGCCTCCACTGTCTGGAATGCGCGGAACCGCGCCGAGCGGGACCGGGAGTTGCGCGTCACTTCGTCCGGGCTCGCGGTCAGGGCCTTCTTGGTGAGCACGACGCCCAGCGGCCGGCCGCGGCAGGTGCACACCGGCTGACGCGGCGGGCAGATGCACGCGCGTCCCCACTCCCGGAACGCCTGCTTCACCACGCGGTCCTCGCCGGAATGGTAGGTGATCACCCCCAGGCGGCCGCCGGCGACCAATGCGTCCCGAAACACCGGCAGGGCGCGTTCCAACTCTCCGCGCTCGTCGTTCACCGCGATCCGCACCGCCTGGAACAGCCGGGCGAAATCCGGACGCCCGGCGCGCGGTCCCAGCACTTCTCGGATCGCGTTGACGAGATCGTCGCTCGTGCGGAAGGGCGTGCGCAAGCGGCGGCGCACGATGACGCGCGCCAACCTCCGGGCGCGCGGCTCGTCGGCCCCATCGGCGAACGCCTCGGCCAGCCGTTCGACGGGCGCGCTGTTGAGCACGTCGGCAGCGCTTGGGCCCTGCCCCGGCGTCATACGCATGTCCAGCAGAGCGCCAGGCCGGAACGTGAAGCCGCGCGCAGCGTCGTCGAGCTGCGGCGACGAGACCCCGAGGTCGAGGAAGACGCGCTCCGGTTGGAACGCCGCCACCGCGGTCGCGGCCTCGGGCGAGGCGAACGATGCCAGGAGGTATGTGACGCCGGCGTCGCCGAGACGGGCGCGGGCGGCCGCGAGCGCCGCCGGATCGCGGTCGATCGCGAGGACGCTCGCGCCCGCCGCGCGCAGCAACGCGGTGTGACCGCCGCCGCCGGCCGTCGCATCCACGGCGCGCGCGGCTCCCGCGGCCCACTCGCGCACGGCTTCGGCGAGGACAGGTTCATGATGGAATGGTGCCTCTGGCATAGCTCCCGCGTCCGAAAAAAGGACGGCCCCGCCTGGGCGCGCAGGCGGAGCCGGACACTTCGTCCCGCGAGGCGGGTTCAGGCGGGGCTGACGGGGATCGAACCCGCGACCTCCGGTGTGACAGACCGGCACTCTAACCAGCTGAGCTACAGCCCCCGATGACGGAAGCCCGCAATATATCGGCGCCGTCAGGGCAATTCAATGCGTCAGAAATTCCGGCACTTGAATGCCTGCTTCACCTTCGGCATCTGGTTGGCGTATTGCGAGAGGATGCTGCGCATCTGGATCGCCACGCTCGGCGCGATCGATCCACCCAGATCCATCGCCTGGACGCTGCGCTGAATGCGATCGTTGACCGCCTTCGCGTCGTCGCAGCTCTTGGTCTTGACCATGATGCCGTAGGGCCCACCCAGCGAGAGCGCTGAGGCGAGGCCGAACCAGAAGCTCCCCTGCCGCCGGATCGCGTGCCGTGGTCCGACGGTGTCCGCCGGCGAGCGCGGCGCGATCTGCGTGAGCAGCTGATCGAGCCATCCGTAGGCCGCGTCATAGATGCCCGCCTGGGCGAGCTTCGAGCCGCCCGAGAGCCCGACGACGGCCGTGGCGAGGCGCAGATTGCTGTCCGCCGCCGCGTAGCCGGGGGGGAGCAATGGGCGCGCCGAATCCAGTTTCGCCGCGAACGGGGTCCGCAACCGGCGCAGACACGTCGTATCATTGCGCCGTTGGCAGGGTCCCGCGGCGGCCGTATCCCACACCGCGGCGTCCACGATCGTCTTGGCGATCAGAATGCCGGTCTGTACATCGCCGGGGTTCTGGGTGAGCGCCTTCTGATAGTAGAAGACGGCGGAATCGGTCCGACCCGCCAGCTGGAACGCGCCGCCGAGCTGTTTCAGGAACGACGCGGAGGCCGGAAAGTGCTTCACCGCCGCCCGTCCCCACCACAGCATCGCCGCCGTGTCGGAAGCGAATTGGGCGTTGCCGAGCGCGAGCTTGAGCATCGACGTGTCGGCGAGTTTTGCCGTATCCGCGGCGACTTCGGTCTTCAGGATCTCCAGGGTGCACGCGTAGAGCCCACCCTCGATGCAGGCGCGCTTGCGCAGATCGCTGAGCTGCTGGTCGCCCGGGGCGAGTTTGAGTCCCTCGACCAGCAGCGTATCGGCCTGGGCGAATGACTTGTGCTGCAGCATCTGCTGGGCGAGGGCCAGGCGCAGATTCTTGTCCGAGGGGTTGAAGGACAGCATCGAGCGGAAGGCCTCGATTGCCCCCGCTGTGTCGCCCTTCACGAGGAGTTTGGACGCGATCGTGCTCCACGCCGTGGTGTTGCTCGAATCGCCCCGCAGCGCCCGGCGCGCCGCCGCGATCATGCTGTCGACCGGAGCGCGCTGCACCTCGTACACAGTGGCGACGCAGAGATTGGCCGACGCAAGGTCCGGCTCGATGGCGAAGGCCTTGCGGGCTTCGGCAACGGCGCGAACGAGCGCGTTCCGGCTGCGCTGCTCGTTACAGCTGCGCGCGAGCTCGGCCGCGCGAATGATCGAGAAGAACCGCTGCGCAAGCGCTTCGCCCAGCACCTCCGGCGAGACTCCACTGAGCGTGAACGACGCCGCGAACCCCGACGCGCCGGAGATCAAGCGGACCTTCGCGACGATCTGACCGCCCGTTCGGCGCAGCTCGCCCGTGGTATAGCTGTTGATGCTCAAAGCGCGCGCCAGCTGTCCCGCCTGGACTTCCGTCATCAGCCCGTCGCAGGGAAACCCCGACTGCCCGAGGGCCTCGCAGATCTTGGCTTTCGGAATGACCAGCGCCTTGTAGCGCGCCAGCTGCACGAGCCGCGCCCGCGCGATGTCCATCGTGGCGATGCTCGCCGCGGAATCCGCCGGCGCCGTCACGGACAGCGGCAAGAGCAGCAGCTTCTCGGTCGGTTGGGTGATGGCCAGCTGCGCTTGCGCGCCGGCAACCACACCGAACATGAGGACGGCGAGTACGCGAAACACTCTCACGCGGTCAGACCTCCGTTACAGGACGTTACCCCAGTGGGCGAAGAGGGATTCGAACCCCCGACATCCTGCGTGTAAGGCAGGCGCTCTGAACCAACTGAGCTATTCGCCCGTCCACGCGAGTCGTTAGAGGGCCAGTCCGGCCGGGAAGAACACACAATAGCCGAGTACGAGCAGGATCGGTGCCGCCGTGGTCGACCCACGCGCGAGCAGCCAGTATCCGGCGATCACGCACAAGCCAGCGGCCCCCAGCAGGACGTAATTGCGGGGGCCGTAGCGCAGGCGCGAACGCACGATGTTCGGGTCGGCCATGAGGCCCGCATTTTACCCCGTAATCCGAGCACCGTCAAGCAGTTACCCGACACGCCCCCTCAGGGACGCGGCGGCTCCTGCCCCTGCTCGACCTGCGCCAACATCTCCTGACACTTCCGGCCCCACGGGTTGAACTTGTTCGCCTTGAAGCCCTCGTCCCAGCTGCGGCGCGCCTCGTCGCGGTTCCCTGCATACCACTGCGCCCGCCCCAGCTCGTAGTACGCCTCGATCAGATTGGGGCCGAGCTTGAGCGTCTTCTGGAAGAAGGTCTGGGCATCCTCGTACATCTCGCGGCTGAGATAGACGAGGCCCAGATAGAAGTGGGCGTAGAGCGTCGCCTTCTTGTCGTTGTCGAGCCGGATCGCCTTGGACAGATGCTCGATCGCCTCGCCGAAGATCCGCTTCTTGAGGCAGATGTAGCCGACGTTGATGCGGGCGAGCGAGTTCGCCGGCTCTTTCATCAGCACCTTCTGAAACGTGGAGAGCGCGTCGTCCAAGTCGCCGTGCAGCATCTGCGCCCAGCCGAGCAGCGACTCGGCTTGCGTTTCCCCGGGGGACAGCTGCAACGCCCGCTGCAGCGCCTGGATCGCTCCATCGTGATCGCCCAGCGCGATCAAGCTCCAGCCCTTCTCGATGTAGGTGGACGCGCCGATGTGGTCGGCCTTGATTGCGGGACGCACCCCCGTGAAATCGGGCGCCGCCGCCTC
>JBGPIW010000290.1:0-4064 GCA_041485045.1 Gemmatimonadota bacterium
GACTGGCGGAAAGCGGCGGTGCTCGTGGCAACCGGGGCCGCCGTGGGAGCGGTCGTGTGGCTCTCGGTGAGCGTCGGATCGAAGCCGGGGCAGGGCGCTTCGCTGGATACGACGCGGTATGCCATTCTGCCGTTCGAGCGGGACTCTGGGTCAGCCTCGTTCAATGAGGATCAGCTGTTGCATGATGCGATGGTTCATTGGACGGGGATCAGCGTCGTCGATCAACCTCGCATTTTGGAAGCTTTATCGCGGCACAGCGGACGGCCCGCGACTGGCGAGGCTGCAGCGGTCGCGAAGGAGGTCGGGGCTGGTCGGTACGTGCTGAGCCAAGTCTCTCGCGTTGGCGATTCACTCCGGATCCATTCGGCGGTGTACCGAGCATCCGATCGAGGACCGCCTTTGCTAGAGGGTGTGATCAAGATCGGCCTACATCAATCTCCGTCAGAGCCAGCGTTTGCTAGGCTCGCCGATGACCTGTTGTTCGGGAAAGGCAACCCGGGAGGACTCTTAGACGTGTCCGCGGGGACGACTTCGCGGCCGGGCCGTCAAGAGTTCGCGTTCGGACTCGATTCTGTTAATACCTGGAATTTGACTCTCGCCGACACCGCCTTTAACGCTGCCTCCCGACACGATCCCCAGTATGGCACCGCCCTCTTGTGGCTTGCACTCGTCCGCTCATGGACGGGTGCGCCTGTCGCTACGTGGCAATCTGCTGCCGAACGGGCAGCTGCCCGGCGCGAACGGTTATCAGAACGTGATCGAGGCATCTCGGAAGCCGTCTTGGCGCGAGCGCGAGGTGATCTTGGGGGCGCATGTCTTGTGTGGCAGCGCTTGGCTCGGCTTGAGGCCAATGACTTCCTCTTATGGTATGGCTTGGCTGACTGTCAAGCGAACGATGAGACAGTCGTGCCGGATGCGACCAGCCCTTCGAAGTGGCAGTTCCGCACAAGCTATTATGGCGCCCTTCGCGCGTATGAGCGGGCTTTCTCATTGCTGCCCTCGATCCTCCGATCATTCCGGAGAGGATCCTACCAGTCTTTGCGATTTCTGTTCAAGACAAGCGGAAATGATTTGCGGCGTGGGCGCGGGCTGGCGCCCGACACTATGACGTTCGATGCGGTGGCGGAGTGGCAGGGTGATACCGTGGCCTTTGTGCCATATCCCAGCCAAAGCACGGCCCTGCAGCGGGTCAGTCGGCCGGGTGCCCGTGAGGGGGCCGTGCGGCAGCTTCGGATCCGGTTCCACCAGGTGGCGCTGACCTGGTCGACGGCTGCACCTCAGAGCGCGGATGCAATTGAGGCCCTGGCGATATCGCTTCAGATGCTGGGAGATCTCACGGCACTTGATACGTTGCGACGAGCGCGTGCCCTCGCGCGCGACTCGGCGGAGCGTTCACGCATCGCCGCGTCCGAAGTGTGGATGGAGATCGCCTTCGGGCTACCCGCCAACCTCGATGCAATCCGCGGCGCAGTGATGCTTGCGGACTCACTTCTGAGGCAGCAGCCGCCCGATCGCGCGGACGATCCCTTTGAAATGGCTGGGCTCGCGGCGCTGACCGGCAGAGCCGATCTGGCCGCGAATTACTATCGTGATCCGCGCGTTGCTGATGCATCCGAAGTTCCGTCTTCCCTTCGAGGCAGCGCGCTGCCCTTACTGGCGTACGCCTCGTTCGGTGGGCCGAGAGACAGTCTCGTCATGTTGGAGCGGAGAGTCGAGGCCGCCGTAGAAGACGGGATTCCCTTGGAGCAACAGGCAGAGGCGCGACTTCTCTGGATCGGAAGGCCAGCGACTTTGGCGTTCCCAGTCTATCGCTTCGCGTCCCTATCTCGACTTGCCGGGAAAGGCGATTGGCTGATCGATCTTCAAGTCGCGTCGGCAGCTGGGGACAGCAGCGCCGTTCGGGCCGAACTCGACTCTGTAAAGGCGGCTCGGCGAGAGCTCTTGCCGGCGAGCGTGACGCTGGATGCACTCTATCCGGAGGCCGAGCTCGTGAACGACTTCGGTGGCTCGCGTGAAGCGACAGCGTGGCTGCGACCAACGCTTATGGCGTTACCCCAAGTGTCGCCTCATGTCTTGGCTTCGGTGGAACGTGCTGCGTCGCTTGTACGGGCGATGGCACTTCAGGCGAGGCTTTCGGAACGACTCGGCGATCGTGTCGATGCCGCGCAGTGGGCAAGAGCCGTGACCATCCTCTGGTCAGGTGCCGATCCCTTCCTGCAACCAGGAATACGGCAGCTCCGCCGAGTTGGAGAATGAACACTCTGTGTAGATGGTCTCTCACGAGGGAGGCAGTATGACGAAGACAGCGCTGTGGTTGCCCGTGCTTGCAGTGGCGGCGACGGCGTATTGGAGCAAGGTTCCCGAACGCGCCCTCTCCACTGCTCCAGCGGGTCCTCGCCCGGGGCGGCCCGAGTGTCCTCACGATTGGGATTTCAAGGGCGGGCAGATGGCGGCAGTGGGACCCACGATCAACGTACCCGAATTCCATGACTGTCAACGATTCATTGTCTACGTGCACGGGGAGCCGAGATACGACTCCTTGTATGCAATATTCGCAACTGACAGCTTGGCAATGCTTGATACCATGCTCGCCCAGTTGGACACCGGAGAGACCGGCAGCGTGGCACTGGCTGCTGCGGAGGTCTATGCGGAAGGCATTTACCCACTACTCGGAATCAGGACGCCGTTCAGCTGTCTGTACCTGTTTCGAGTTCGCCGTGTCTGGCACGCCAAGATGGTGTCGGTTGGCAGGGCGGAGTATGACTGCAGCCAACCCATCAATCCAACGCAGGTGACGGGGACAGAATTAGAGGTGCGTCCCGAGCAACTGAAGGATTTTTACGATTCAGATTACCCGCCCGTGGCCCGGTGGGATTGGGATCCGGAACACCACCAGCAATACATCGGGATCAAGTGTGGTGCCGCCTGGTGCGAAGTAGGAGCTTCGCGCTTTGTGGGAACGCGCCACCCGGACTTGCCTCTGGTCGTGCCGCCAAAACTGCGTCGGACGCGGATGATCAAAGGATGGTATGATCAGCAATTCCTTGCCAGCACCTCACCGTCCGGCGAAGCCACACCATCACGCATATGGGGAACGATTTACCCGGACTCAGGTCTAAACGACTACGACACCATCAAAGTGTTCAAGCGAGGGATCTGGGTGTCTGTTGCTCAGGTAGCCCTCGAAGATCTGTCGGGGCTGGCTAACCCCCCGAATCCGTATAAGAAAAGGATGAACCTCGATTTCACCCACTCGAACGGACGCTTCAACACCATCTACCTGTGTCACGGTAACAAAGGTGAGTGCGAGCCGACCGTTGCGGCCGCTTGCGATGGCGACGGGCTCTGGTGGGGGAAAGTCGAGGATGCCACACCAGAGGACGGGAGCCCTGCGCTCTTCATGTGCACTGTGCGCCGCCCCCATGATGCCTTGGGTTACCACGTCCCCGGAACGGCGCGCTGGCGTTGGCTGGCGAGTGATGAAACAACATGGAAGCGGTGTGATGCTGGGTGTTGTGAGCTCCACTGAATCATGCTCACGAGCGCCCCGGCTCACGTGTATTGGTGAGTCGGGGCGCGTCGCGTCATGTCCACCCCCTCCTTCTCGCCTCCGCCACCACCAGCGCGGCCGCCCCCTCCAACCCGAGCCGCTCGGCGTTCACCGCCAGATCGTAGTTCGCCGCGTCTCGGCGCGCCCGGCCATAGTACGTCTTGACGTACTCGTCGCGGTGGCGATCGGTCTCCTCCACCACCTTCTCGGCCTTGGCAGGATCGATCCCCATGCGCTCGATCGCAAACCGCACCCGCCACGGCTTCGACCCCACGACGTAGACGTGCAGCGCGTCCGGCCGCTGGGCGAGGATCGCCTGCGCCCCGCGCCCCACCAGCACGACCCGCCCCAGCTCGGCCGCCTCGTGAATGATCCGCTCGGTGATCTTGTGGATCGCCGCTTCGTCCCGCTCCGCCTCGGATACGGCGGCACCGCTGAACAGCTCGGGCGAAGCGACGGTCAATGTGCGGGCGAGACGCTCGAGCAGTCCCGGCGCGCGCTCCTCCCGCTGCGC
>JBGPIW010000291.1:0-4063 GCA_041485045.1 Gemmatimonadota bacterium
GTCGTATCTGCTGTGCGCGCATTTCGGCGACGAAGGGAAGCGGGAAGCCGCGAAGCTGCTCGAGCGGCGCGCCGATGAGGGGGAGCGGCTGCTCGGCAGCTTCAATGAGATCGTGGACAACTGGCTCGACTTCTTCACCTACACCCAGTTCATCGATCGGGATGGGAAATTCCAGCTCAAGATGCTTTCCGTGAGCGCGTTCGATCCCCTCTCCCGCTCGATGGGACCGATGCTCAAGGAGGAGTCGTTCCACCTCGGGACCGGGAACAACGGCCTGCTGCGCATCGTGAAGGCCGGGAAGATGCCGCCCGAGGTGATCCAGCGCTTTTTCTACAAGTGGATCCCGACGGCGTTCGACCTATTCGGCACCGACAACTCCTCCTCCGCCCATTGGGCGTACGTGTGGGGCTTGAAGGGACGGTACGACGAGCGCGAGACCGAGGTGGAGCCCGACAAGAGCAAGCTCAACGAGATGTCCCGCGGGCTTTACCGCCAGGAGATCGTGAAGCTCATCGAGCGTCTGAACCTGTTCATCCCGGAGCGGGAGCGCTGGCTGCGGGTCCCCGAGCTGACCTTCAACCGCAAGATCGGCATGTACGCTCACCAACAGTTCGCCGTGGACGGCGCGCCGCTGAGCCCGGAGCGCTATCCCGCCTACTTGGAGAGCGTCCTGCCGCGCCCCGAGGACATCGCGCTGGTGCACACCATCGAGAAAGAGCCGGACTGGATCGAAGCGAAGAAGGCGGACAGCCTCCTGCAGTGAGCAGGCCCCTTGTCATCGCGCACCGTGGCGCGTCGGCGGTCGAGGTCGAGAATTCCCTCGCCGCCTTCCGCGCCGCGGGCCGGCTAGGTGCGGATGGCGTCGAGCTGGACATCCACGCCACGCAAGACGGCGCCCTCGTCGTCCACCACGACGCCACGATCGCGGGGCTGCACATTCCAACCGCGTCCGCCGACCAGGTGCGGGCGCAGCGCCTGCCCAACGGTGAGCCGCCCCCGCTGCTCGATGAAGCTCTGGCGGCGGTGGACGCCCGGTTGCGCGTGTACGTGGAGGTCAAGACCCTGCCAGTCACCTGCGACGCCCGGCTGTTCGCCGCCCTGGACGCCGGCCCTCACCCGGCAGGCTATGCCGTCCACAGTTTCGACCACCGGCTCGTGGCGCGGTTGGGCCGTGCGCGACCCACCTTGCCGCGCGGCGTGCTGAGCGCGAGCTACCCGATTCGGCCGCTCGTGCCGTTGGCCGATGCCGGCGCCGTCGCGTTCTGGCAGGAGCGCTCCCTCGTGGACATCGACCTCTCCGCCATGCTGCATCTGGCCGGGGCGCAGCTGATCGTCTGGACGGTCGACGAACCGTCGGAGATGCGCCGGCTGGCCGGCCTCGGCGCGGACGCGCTCTGCACCAACCGGCCCGACGTCGCACGGCGCACGGTGGACGCGTTTCCCGCATGACCGTCCCGGCTGTCCCCGTTCCACCACGGGTCGCCGTGATCGGCGCCGGGACGATGGGCCACGGTATCGCCTACGTCGCGGCCATCGCCGGCTGCCGCGTCGCGCTCTACGACAGCTCAGCCGATGCCCTGGCCGATGCCCAGCACCGCGTCGAGTCGCTCGCCGCCACCGGTCTGCAACGCGGCAAGATCACGGAAGGGGATCGCGCGGCACTCCATCACCGGATGCGATTCGTCAAGGATCTCGACGACGCCGTGATGGACGCCGACGTCGTCGTCGAGGCGATCGTCGAGCGCCTCAATACCAAACAGATGCTGTTCGCCGCCGTGGAGCGCCAGGCGCCCAAAGAAGCGCTCTTCGCGACCAATACGTCGTCTCTGTCGGTCGGGCAGATCGCCGCGGCGGTACGGGAGCCCGCGCGCTTGATCGGTTTGCACTTCTTCAATCCCGTGCATGTGATGCGCCTCGTGGAAATCGTGCTGCATGGGCGGACGACGTCCGATACCGTGAGCCGCGCCATCGCCTTCGCCCGGCAGCTGGGGAAAGAGCCGATCGTCGTCCAGGACTCACCCGGCTTCGCTTCCAGCCGGCTGGGGGTCGTGCTGGGCCTGGAGGCGATGCGCATGCTCGAGCAGGGCGTGGCCTCGGCCGAAGACATCGACACGGCGATGGAGTTGGGCTACAACCACCCGATGGGTCCGCTCAAGCTGACCGACCTCGTGGGACTCGACGTCCGGCTCGCCATCGCGGAGTATCTCCACCAGCAGTTGCGGATGCCGCACTACGCGCCGCCACAGATCCTCAAGGACAAGGTGGCAAAGGGTGAGCTCGGCAGGAAAACGGGAAAGGGGTTCTACACCTGGAGCGACTGACCCGCATTACCGACGTCCACATCCACATCCAGCCCTGGCGCGACCTCAAACCGAAGGTCCAGGCGGTGATGCGCGCCGGCAAGGAGGATCACTGGGACTTCCTCCTGTCTCTGATGGACGATCCCCGGGCACTGTTGGACGTCATGGACCGCGCCGGGGTGTGGCGCGTCGGCCTCGTGAACTACCCGAGCCCCGACATCATGGGGTTCACCGACTCGACCAACGAGTTCGCCGCCCGCTACGCGCAGGCCGATCCCGCGCGGCTGCTCCCCTACGGTGGCGTGCACCCGCGGTTCACGACGGATGGAGCAGCGGGCGTCGATCACCTGCTGGACCTGGGCATCCGCATGCTCAAGATCCACCCGAATCACCAGGCCTTTCCGGCAAACGCGTACACCGACGGCTTGGATGCGCTGGCCCGGATCTACCGCCGATGCGAGGAGCGCGGCTTACCGGTCCTGGTGCATACCGGCACGTCGATCTTCCCCGGCGCCCGCTCCAAGTGGGGTAATCCCATGGAGCTGGACGACGTGGCGATCGATTTTCCCGATCTCCGCCTCGTCATGGCCCACGGCGGCAGGCCCCTCTATATGGAAGAAGCGTTCTTCATCCTGCGGCGTCACCGCAATGTCCGGCTTGATGTATCCGGCATTCCGCCCCTCAAATTGCTGGACTACTTTCCCCGCCTGGCGGAGATCGCCGACCGGGTCCTGTGGGGCACCGATTGGCCGAGTCCCGGGGTGAAGGAGTTGCAGGCGAATATCGACCAGTTCCTCACTCTGCCGCTCACCGACGCCGTACGTCGGGCTATTCTCGAGACGAACGCGCTGGAGCTCTTTCCCGCGCCCTGACGTCGGTCCACGACCTCTCACGTCCGGAGTTCCGTGCATGCGTGCGTTCCTCTTCGCCACCCTCGCTTGCGCCGCCACCGCGGCCGTCGCGCCACCCCTCGGCGCACAGGCGGGCCGAATCAGTTACGACACTTTTTCCCTCGCCAACGGTCTGCGCGTGATCACCTCCGAGGATCACTCGACGCCGGTCGTCGCGGTGGACGTGTGGTACAACACCGGGTCGCGCAACGAGCGACCGGGCCGCTCCGGATTCGCACACCTGTTCGAGCACATGATGTTTCAAGGGTCGGCGCACGTGAAGAAGACGCAGCACTTCCAGCTGGTGGAGCGCGCCGGCGGGAACGAAAACGGGAGCACCCAGGAGGACCGCACCAACTACTTCGACCTGCTCCCCTCGAACCGCCTCAACCTGGCGCTGTGGCTCGAGGCCGACCGGATGCGCTCGCTCGCGATCACGCAGGAGAACTTCGAGAACCAACGCGAGACGGTGAAAGAAGAGCGCCGCCTGCGCGTGGACAATCAACCCTACCAGCGCGCGTTTGTCGACGGCCTCACCCTCCCCTACGACAGCACGAGCTGCTTCGCGTACGCGCACTCCGTGATCGGTGACATGGCAGACTTGAACGCCGCCACGCTGCCCGACGTTCAGGCGTTCTTCGACAGCTATTACACCCCGAACAACGCGACGCTCGCCGTCGTGGGTGACTTCGACCCGACCGATCTGCGCCGGCTCGTCACCCAGTACTTCGCCAGCATTCCGAGCCATCCGGCTCCCCCCGCAGTCACCTGCGGGTATCGGCTCAGCCCGGGCGTGCTGCGACGCGAGTTCAGCGACGAGCATGCCAACCTCCCCGCGGTGGTCCGGCTGTACCGGATCCCCCCGCATGACGA
>JBGPIW010000292.1:0-4057 GCA_041485045.1 Gemmatimonadota bacterium
ATAGCAGCCGTGCATCTGTTCTTCCAGCTCCTTCATCACCTCGTAGCCGTGGCGCGGCTTGTCGCGCAGCAGCTTGAGGATCACGTACTTCATGTCGCCCGACTCGAACCACTGGCGCCGGCGGCGGTGCCGCGGCCCCATCCCCATGGCGAACCCCCGGGGCCCAAACCCGAAGGCGAAGCCGTTCCAATCGAATCCGTGTCTCATGTCGTCCTCCTTGCCGATCTGCGATAGGTCTTGAGATGCTACGTACGTTGTTACGCGAGATACACTCTCACGTTATATCGCAGAATATCAACCGTCAAGCGCCGACGGGCCAACTCACTCAAGATCTTACGGTTGCGGGACTGGCACCGCGGCGTACATTCAGCCCCTTATCGTCGGCAAACCACCATTCTTTGACCCGTGGCCAACATGCGACCGATTCACCTGCTCTGCGGAATCCTGCTCTGCGCTCCCGCCCTCGGGGCCCAAGGTTTCGACTTCTACACGCGCGGGCCCTACCGCCCGGCGGTCCCACGCCCCGAATCCGTGACGGGATATCGCGCCGGCGAGCAACAGACGATGTACGCCGTGATGCAGCGCTACCTCGACACGCTGCTCGCGACGGCCCCCGACCGCGCCCGAGCGGAGACGTGGGGGTACACGGTGGAGCACCGTCCGTATCGCGTGCTCGTCATCTCCGACTCCGTGAACCTGGCGCGCCTCGACCAGATCCGCGCGGCGGTCACCGAGCTCACCGATCCGCGGAAGACGACGCTCGCACGGGCGACCGCGATCGCGGCCGCCGAGCCGGTCGTCGTGCTGTTTCAGTACTCGGTGCATGGCGACGAGCCGGCCGGATTCGAGGCCGCACTCCAGGTCGCCTACCAGATGCTGGCGGGCGAAGACTCGGTGACCCACGACATCCTGAAGCACGTCGTGTTCGTGCTCAACCCGTCCGCCAACCCCGACGGCCACGAGCGCTTCGCCGCCTGGTACAACTCGGTGGCGGTGGGCGCCGACAATCCGTGGGCGTTCGAGCAGAACGAGCCGTGGAGCATCACCGGACGCTACAACCACTTCCGCTTCGATATGAACCGCGACCTCGTGGCGCAGAGCCAGCCCGAGGTGCGCATCATGATGGACGGCATCCTGCGGTGGCACCCGCAGGTGTTCGTGGACCACCACTCCACCACCCAGACGTTCTTCTTCCCGCCGGTCGCCCCGGCGGTGAACCAAAACCTCCCAGCCCAGGCCCCCCACTGGTTTGAGGTCTTCGGCCGCGGCAATGCGGCCGCGTTCGACCGCTACGGCTGGCAGTATTTCGTGCGCGGCGTGTTCGACTTCTTTTACGTCGGCTATTGGGACGAGTGGACCACCTTCCAGGGCGCGACCGGGATGACCTACGAGACCGACGGCGGGCCCGAATTCAACAAGCGCCGTGACGACGGCACGATCACGACGTTCCGCGACGGAATCGCCCACCATTTCATCGCCTCGCTCGCCACCCTCGAGACCGCGGCGCACAACCGGCGGGAGCGGCTCCAGGACTACTACGCATTCCGGAAGTCCGCGATGGACGAGGCCGCGACGGACCGGATGAAGCGCGTGGTGATGGTCCCCGGGAGCGACGCCCGCATGGCGGCCCACGTCGCCGGCCTGCTGCTGCACCACGGGATCGAGGTGACCCGCCTGACCCAGCCGGCCGCCGTCGCGGTCGCGCATTCCTACATGGGCGGCGCGGCTGGACGACGCACGTTCCCGGCGGGGAGTTACGTGGTGGACTTGGCGCAGCCGCAGCGCCGGCTCGCCAAGGCACTGCTCGAGCCCACCGCCGTGCTGGAGCGGCCGTTCGTCCAGGACCAAGTGGACCGCTTCCGCCGCAACCGCCGCCGCGGGGAAGACGCTGACAAGGACGACTACGGGTTCTACGACGTGACCGCCTGGTCCCTGCCCTATACCTACAACCTCGAGGCGTATTGGACCGAAGACGCCGGCGCGCTGGGCGGGCAGGCGGTGACCGACACGCTGCTCACCCCGCCGCCGGCGCCGGCCGCCGCCCGGTCCGCCTACGTGTTCCCCAACGACAACCTCGGCGCGGCGCGTCTCGCCCTCGCCCTGGAACACGAGGGGTTCAACGTCGCCGTGGCGCAGCAGCCGCTCGTGGCCGACGGCCGAACCTTCCCGCGCGGGACCTTCGTCGCGCGCCTGCAGCGCAATCCTGCCTCACTCGCCGAGCGCATCGGCGCGCTCGCCCCGCCGCTCGGGGTCGCGGTGACTGCGGTCCAGAGCGCCTTCGCCGACACGGGAAACACCGGGACCGGCTCCGACGCGGTTATCAGTCTCGCGCCGCCCCGCATCCTGGTGGCTGCGGGCGACGGTATCTCGGAAACGAGCTACGGCTGGCTGTGGCACTTCCTGGTGCGGGACCTGGGCACATCGTTTACGCCGGTCGCCCTGAGCGCTATCGGCGCCATGGACGATCTGAACGATTTCAACGTCATGCTCCTCCCGGACGGCTCGGGAGGCCGGATGAAGCGGCAGCTGGGTGACGGAGGCGTGGCCAAACTGAAGGCCTGGGTGCAGTCGGGCGGGGTGCTGATCGGCATCGGGGGAGCGGGCGACTTCGCCGCGGACAAGGACGTGGGGCTGTCGAGCATCGCCACGGTGGGTGCCGACACCGGCAAGGCGGACAGTACCATCCAAGCCGCCGCGCCGCCCCTCCTGTCCCCCACCGCGCCGCCCCGCGAGCGCCCCGAGTGGCTTCCGGGGTCGATCTTCAAAGCCACCCTGGACCGCACTCAATGGCTCACGATGGGTTACGAGCAGGACCAGCTGCCCGTCTACCTCGACGGCTCGACGTTCTGGAAACTGTCGCGCAAGGGGGCGAACGCGGTCGTGTTCACGGCGGATTCCCTGACGCTGTCGGGATTCACCTGGCCCGACAACACCGAGCGGTTGCTGAAGGGGACCGCCTGGGCGGTCGTCGAGAACCAGGGTGACGGCCGGGTCGTCCTGTTCCTCGGGGATCCGTTGTTCCGCGGGTTCTGGCGGGGGACGGCCCGGCTGGTGACGAACGCGATCCTGATCGGGCCGCGGAGACGTTGACGGGAAGAAAACAGGGGGCACGGAGCAGACCGCTCCGTGCCCCCTGGTGCTGGTACCTGTTCAGATCTCGACTTGCCGCAACCGCTCGCTCAACCGCTGCCGCAGCGCATCCAGCCCGCTCCGGGCTCCCTCCGGAACACGCCAGAAGCTCTGCTCGCCGCGCTCGCTGCGCGGGGCGCGCATCCGGCGCCAGCCGTCCGACGGCTGCGGCACGGTCCAGGACAGCGTCTGCCGCCGCTGGTGTCGCATGATCTCGATCGCGACCGTCTCCCCGGCGTCATATGAGCGCAGGATCCGCATGGCGTGTGCCGGCGTGGTGGGTCTCCGCCCGCCGATCGACAGGATCACGTCACCGCTCTTCAAGGGGAGCCCGGAATCGGCGGGCGCCTTGACCACCAGCACGCCCTCCTTGGCTCCGAAGTAATCGCCCAGGTCCGCGTTCAGCGTCACCAGGTCCAGGTCGCACCAAGCGTCGCCGAAGCACATCGAGAAGCCGCCCTCTCCGGGTGAGAACATGAACGGCATGGGGGCGACCTTGGGCAGCTCGAATTCGCGGAACGACGGGGCCCGCCCGCTGAAGGCGAATTCCTGCTCATCGGTCACGAGCGTCGTTGTCTTGGTGTCGGTGCCGCGGCGGTATTCCACCTGCACGGTGTCGCCGGGATCCAGATCGCCCACTAGCTCCACGAGCCGGCTCCCCGGACCTGATTCGTCCGCATCGTCGGCGCTCTCGCCGGCCAAGGCCTTGCCGTTGAATCGGGTGATGATATCGCCGGCCTTGAGGCCCGCCTTGTCCGCCGGCCCTCCCGGGGTGACGGCGTCGACCTTGGCGCCGACCTTGTCCGTCTCGGTGTTCGCAACCCGGTTCAGGAGCACGCCGATGCGCGCGCGATTGCCGTTGAAGCTGAACGTATAGGCCCGGCTCCCCGGCCGCGTCGAGGCCCGGGGGCGCGGCGTCTGAGCGCCG
>JBGPIW010000293.1:0-4036 GCA_041485045.1 Gemmatimonadota bacterium
CGAATCGTGATCGCCCAGCATCCGGGCGATCTCCCTGACGCGATCTTCGCCTTCCACCAGGCGGACGTCGCTGGTCGCCACTCCGCCGCGGTCGCGCTTGGCGACCGCGAGCTGCCGATCCGCCCGGGCGGCGATCTGCGGTAGGTGGGTGATCACGAGCGCCTGGCGCTCGTGTTGGGAGCCCTCGCGCACCACGTCCGCCAGGGCCGCCCCCACCTGCCCCGCGACCTCGCCGCCGATCCCCTGATCGACTTCATCGAACACGAGCGTGGGGACGGCATCGTGGCGCGCCAACACCACCTTGAGCGCCAGCATGACCCGCGACAACTCCCCGCCGGACGCGACCCGGGCCAGCGGACGTGGCTCCAGTCCCTCGTTCAACTGCACGAGGAAGGACACTCCTTCGGCCCCGTCCCCTCTCGGGGTAGGATGGGCGGGAAGATCGACCACGAACCGGCCCGCAGGCATGCCGAGCGGCGCCAGGCGACGGCTGAGCGCTTGCGCGAGCCGCTGCCCGCCCTGCCGACGCTTGGCGGAGAGCGCCCCACACGCGCGCGCAAACTCCTGCGCGGTCGCACCGCGCTGGCCGGCCAGGTCGCGCAGATCGAGGTCCGCGGTGTCCAGGACGTCGAGCTCATGCGCCGCCGCATCCCGCGCCGCGAGCACGTCGGGGATCGCCGGGCCGTACTTCTGCAACAGCTTGAAGAGCGCATCGCGGCGCCGCTCGATCTCCCCCAGGCGATCCGGGTCGGCGTCGATTCCCGCGGCATACTCGCGCGCGGCACCGGCCAGCTCTTCGACGTTGGCGAACGCCGCATCCAGCAGCTCCCGCCACCGTCCGGTGGCGGGATCGAGCCGCTCGAGCCCGCCGAGCAGTTTCGCCGCCCGGGCGAGCCCGCCCGCGTCGAGCGCCTGCTCGAGCTCCCGGGAGAGCCGGCCAAGCTCGTCTGCATGGGCGAGACGTCGCGCTTCCGCATCCAGCGTCGCATCCTCGCCGACTTTCGGCGCGGCGCGCGTGATCTCCTCCACCACGTGCCGGAGGTAGTCGGCCTTGCGACGGACCTCCTCCTGCTTCGCGCGGAGCTCCGTTTCACGCTCCTCGAGCGCCCGGAGCCGCGTGTGGGCGTCCCGCACCGCCACCCGCTCGACGTCGGCGTCCGCGTAGGCGTCCAGCAGGTCCCGTTGGGTGTCCGCGCGCAACAACGACTGTGTATCGTGCTGACCATGGAGATCGACGAGCAGTCCTCCCACTTGGGACAGGACTCCGGCGGTCGTCGGGCTGCCGTTGATCCAGGCGCGCGACCGTCCCTCTCCGCTGATCTCCCGCTTGAGAATGAGCCGACTCTCTTCCAGGTCGACCCCCAGCGCGCCGAGCGACGGCGCGAGCCGCTGCAAGGTAGTGGCGGTCAGCTCGAAGGCGCCCTCGATCACCGTCTTGCTCGCTCCTGGCCGTACCACGTCCGCCGAGGCCCGCTCGCCGAGCAGCAGGGCGAGCGCGTCCACCAGCATCGATTTCCCCGCGCCCGTCTCGCCGGTCAGGACGTTGAGCCCGGTCCCGAGGGGAAGGGTGACGTCCGCGATGACGGCCAGGTCCCGGACCCGAAGCTCGGTCAGCACTCCTGCCGCTCGCGGTCGGAGAGATCGCCCCAGTTCAGTTTGCGTCGCATCCGCGCAAAGAACCCTTCCGGACCCAGGCGGCCGAGCAGCACGGGCCGCTCGGCGCGGCACACGAACAGCCGTTCGCCGGGCTGCAGTGTCTGGCTGACCTGGCCGTCCAACGAAAGGAGGATCTCTTCGGTATCCGACCAGGGCGGAATCGGCTCGATCAGCACGGCCGCGGCCGACGGGAGCACCAGCGGGCGGACCGCCATGGTGTGCGGGCAGATGGCGGTGACGACGATCGCGTCCACACTGGGCACGACGATCGGCCCACCAGCGGAGAGGGAGTATGCGGTGGAGCCGGTTGGGGTCGCCACGATGATCCCGTCCGCGCTGTAGGCCCCGACCTCCTCGCCGTCCACCGATACCCGAAACCGCAGCACGCGGGCCACGCCCCCCTTGTGCACCACGATGTCGTTCAGCGCGATCGGCTGCGGGCGCTTGCTCCCCTGCCGATCTTCGACGGTGGCCGCGAGCGCGAGGCGACGCTCGATGATGTAGGCCTTTCGCGCCGCCGCGTCGAGCACCCAGTCGAGGTTGTGTGCCGGGGCCGTGGCGAGGAACCCGACTCGGCCCACGTTCACGCCGAGGATCGGTGTCGGGGCGCCCCCCAGGAGGCGGGCCCCGCGTAACAGGGTGCCGTCACCACCAAATGTCAGAAGGCAGTCCAACGTCGTGTCCGCCCCGAACACCGCCGGCCGCTCGTCCGGCCAGTAATCGAGGAGCCGCTCCTCGCTGAAGAGCGTGAAGCCGAGCCGCGGGGCCGCGGCAGTCAGCCGGGCGAGGAGGCTTCGGAGATCGTGATAGCTGGGGTTACCGACGACCCCGACGTTCATCGCGGCGCGAGGCTCTCTTCGACCGCGAGCGCGCGGATGCGGGCCGCAATCCCGGCGCCGGTGAGGCCCACGGATTCGAGCTGCCGGGCCCGGGGCGCGTGCTCATAGGTGCGGTCGGGCACGCCGAGCGGCACGACGCGGACGTCAGGTGCCGTCGTTTGCAGCAGCCCGGCCAGGGCCGCCCCGAAGCCGTTGGTGACCGCGCCATCCTCAATCGTGACGAGCAGCTTGTGATCACGCGTCAGCACCTCGAGCATCGCCCGATCCATCGGCTTCAGAAAGCGGCAGTTCACCACCGCCGGATCGAATCCTTCCACCGCCAGCGTTTGCGCCGCCTCGAGAGCCGGCCGGCACATGACGCCGACCGCAAGCAGCGCGCATTCACGACCCGGGCGCAGGATCTCCCACCTCCCGTAGGGCACTGGGGCGACTTCCGCCGCGGGCGGTGCTTCTCCCGGCGCCTTATCTCGTGGGTAGCGGAGCGAGAACGGCCCCTCCTGGTGCGCCAGGGCGCAGCGGAGCAACCCGATCAATTCCGCACCATCCTTCGGAGCGGTCACGGTGATGTTCGGGAGCGCGAGGAGATAAGGGATGTCGTACAGCCCCATGTGGGTCTGCCCATCCTCGCCCACCATGCCGGCGCGGTCCAGGCAGAAGATCACCGGCAGCGACTGGATCGCGACGTCGTGCACGATGCTGTCGTACGCGCGCTGGAGGAACGTCGAATAGATCGCGACGACGGGCTGCACCCCCTGCGTGGCGAGTCCGGCCGCGAACGTCACGGCATGGCCTTCGGCGATTCCCACGTCGAAGAAGCGCCCGGGCCACTTCTTCTGAAAGATGTTTGTGCCGGTCCCCGACGGCATCGCGGCCGTGATGGCGACGAGCTGGGGATACTCGCCGGCGAGCTGGGTGATCGCCTCGCCGAATACCTTCGTCCATTGGGGCGCCCCGGGGGCCACCGGCCGCAACACGCCCGTCACCGGATCGTAGGGCGCCCGCGCGTGATACTTCTCAAGGTCGGGCTCGGGAAGCGGGAAGCCCCTCCCTTTCTCCGTGAGCACGTGCACCAGCCGCGGCCCTTTCAGGCCGCGCACGATCTCGAGTGTGGACACGAGATGCGGGAGATCGTGCCCGGCGATGGGACCGAAGTAGCGGAACCCCAGCTCCTCGAACAGCATCCCGGGAGACCAGAGGTTCTTGACGCTCTCTTCGACCGTCTTGGCGAATTCCACGAGCCGCGCCCCACCCACCACCTGCGAAGCCTTCTCGATCAGGTGCTTGACCCGCTCCCGCCACCGCACGGTGACCGGGCTCGCGATGATCGAGCCGAGGTACTTGCTGATCGCCCCCACGTTCGGGGCGATCGACATGCCATTGTCATTCAGCACCACGATCAAATCACGGTCGGAGTGTCCTGCGTTGTTCATCGCTTCGTAGGGCAGGCCGCAGGTCATCGCGCCGTCCCCGACCACCGCGACGACTTTGTAGTCCGCGGCCGAGAGGTCGCGCGCCGTCGCCATGCCGAGTGCCGCCGACAG
>JBGPIW010000294.1:0-4029 GCA_041485045.1 Gemmatimonadota bacterium
GTCCCAGGGGGGCGGGGGCGCGTGGTCCATCAGGGAGATCTCACGATCATCGACGATACCTACAACGCGAACCCCGGTTCGCTGGCCCGCGCCGTGGAGTCGGCGGCGTGGCTCGCGCGGGAGCGCGGGCGTCCACTCGCCGTCGTGGTGGGAACCATGTTGGAGCTTGGGCCGGAGAGTGCGAGATTGCACGCGGCCGCCGCGGCTGACATCGTGCGGCGCGGGCCGGCGCTGGTCGCGGCCGTGGGCGAGTTCGCCGGGGCCTTCGCACCCTATCGCGAGCGGTTCGGTGAGCGGCTGCTGGTGGCTGAAGACGCCGCGGCGCTGGGCCCGGAGTTGAAAGCCGCGTTGCACGGGAACGAGGTTGTCCTGCTCAAGGCGTCGCGTGGCGTCGCCCTGGAGCGGGTGCTGCGCCACCTCAGCTAGGGAGACAGCGGACCACCGTGCTCTATCACCTGCTGGCGCCGCTCGGCAAGCACCACATCCTCTTCAATCTGTTCAACTACATCACCTTCCGGACCGCCGGGGCCACGATGATGGCTCTGATCCTCGCCTTCGCGGTGGGCCCCTGGATCATCGGCCGGTTGCGCCAGCGCGGGGTGGGGCAGGTGATCCGCGCCGAGGGGCCGGCGCATCAGGAGAAGCGCGGCACCCCGACGATGGGCGGCATCATCGTCATTCTCGCGACCGTGGTCCCGACCCTCCTGTGGGCCCGCCTGGATACGCGCTACGTCCTCGTCGCGGTGATCGCCACCTTGTGGATGGGGGCGATCGGATTCCTGGACGACTACCTGAAGATCGTCCGCGGCAAATCGCAGGGCCTGGTGGCGCGGTGGAAGCTGGTGGGGCAGGTGACCTTCGGGTTGGCGCTCGGCGTTTTTCTCGTGCTGTGGCCGTTCGTTCCCCGCATCGCCACCTACACCCAGCTGCCGCTCTTCAAGTACATCTTCCTCGCCATGCCGCTGCCGCTGTACATCGCGTTCGTCACCTTCGTGGTGACGGCGAGCTCGAACGCGGTGAACCTGACCGACGGATTGGACGGGCTGGCGGCGGGCCTCACGGCGATCGTCGCCGGCTCGTTCGCGGTGTTCGCGTATCTCTTCGGGCGGTTCGACGCCTCGCGCTACCTGGGCGTGATGCACCTCGCGGGCTCGGGCGAGCTCGCGGTGTTTTGCGGCGCTCTGATGGGCGCCTCGCTGGGCTTCCTCTGGTTCAACGCGTACCCCGCCCAGGTATTCATGGGCGACACCGGTGCCCTGGCGATCGGCGGCGCGTTGGGCACCGTCTCGATCCTCCTCAAGGCCGAGTTCCTGCTGCTCATCGCGGGCGGGATGTTCGTGCTCGAGACGCTGTCGGTCATCATCCAGATCAACGTGTACCGCTGGCACAAGCGGCGTCGCGGCAAGGAATACGCGGACGGGCACCGCGTCTTCCGCATGGCGCCGCTGCATCACCACTTCGAGATGCGCGGGTGGTCGGAGCCGCAGGTGGTGATGCGCTTCTACATACTCGGCTTTCTGTGCGCCATGCTCGCGCTCGCGACGCTGAAGGTGCGATGATCCTGCCGGACGTCTGGCGCTCGGGTCTCGTGGCGGTGATCGGCCTCGGCAAGAGCGGCACGGCGGCGACGCGCCTGCTGGCGCGCGAAGGCGCGCGGGTGTATGCGAGCGACGCCAATGAGAGTCCGGCGGCGGGGGCGGCCGTCGATGCGTTGCGCACCCTGCCGGGCGTCGAGGTGGAGACCGGGCGGCACGACCTGAAGAAGATCCGCTCCGCCGCCGGGGTCGTCGTCTCGCCCGGGGTGCCCCCCGACGCGCCCCCGCTCGCCGCGGCGCGCGCCGCCGGGGTACCGATCGTCTCCGAGCTCGATCTGGGCTTCCGCGCGCTGCGCGGCGTGCGCTGCATCGCGGTGACGGGGACGAACGGCAAGACGACGACCACGGCGCTCATCGCCCACCTGCTCGGTGAGGCCGGGCTGCGCGCCGAGGCGGCGGGCAACATCGGCCGTCCCCTGTCGGACGTGGCGCTCGCCGCCCAGCCGCCGCGCTGGCTCGCGGTGGAGGTGTCGTCGTTCCAGCTGCACGACAGCCCGAATTTCGCCCCCGAGATCGGCGTGCTGACCAACCTCGCGCCCGACCACCTCGACCGCTATCCCGATGTCGCCGCCTACTATGGCGACAAACGGCTGCTGTTCCGCAACGCGACCGACGAGAATGTGTGGGTGGTCAATGGCGACGACACGCCGGCCCTGGAGCTCGCCGCCGGCGCCCGCGGGCGCCGTCTGCGTTTTTCGCTGCGCGGGCCGGCGGACGGCTGGTACGATGCGGCGGAACGGAGCTTGCGTCTGGGGGGGGGTGAGCTGATGCGGCGCGAAGCGCTGCCGCTCCTGGGGCTGCACAACGTCGCAAACGCGCTGGCGGCGGGACTCGCCGTGCAGGAGGTGGGCATCGGTCCGGCGGCGATTGCCGAAGGGCTGCGCTCGTTTCAGCCGTTGCCCCACCGACTCGAGCCGGTCGCGGAGGTGGATGGTGTCCGCTGGATCAACGACTCCAAGGCGACCAACATCGCGTCCACCGTCGTGGCGATCGAGGCGATGGACCGGCCGTTCGTGCTGCTGCTCGGCGGGCGGCACAAGGGCGAGCCGTACACGCGCCTGGCCCCGCTGCTGCACGCGCAGTGCCGGTTGGTGGTCGCCTACGGCGAGGCGGGCCCGCAGGTGGAGCAGGATCTCGCCGGGCAGATCCCGCTCGAGCGCGGCGGTGATTTCGCCGACGTCATCGCCCGGGCCCGGCGCGCCGCGCGTCCGGGAGACGCCGTGCTGCTGTCGCCGGCGTGCTCGAGCTACGACATGTTCACCAACTACGAGGAGCGCGGCGCCGCCTTCCGCCGGCTGGCGACCGCCGCGTGACCGAGCGGCGCTGGGAAACCCGGCTGCTCGCGGTCGTCGCGATGGGCCTGTCGATGGTCGGGATCATCGCGGTGTACGGCGCCTCGAGCCTCGTCACCACGCGCGGGGGCGGGGTGGTCGGCTCGACCTTCGCGTTGAACCAGGCCCTGGGGCTCCTAGCCGGCGGCTTGATGGCGACGATCATCGCCCGGCTCGACTACCATTGGTGGGAGCGCTGGGCGTGGCCGCTGTTGGGGGTCGTCGCGTTCCTGCTGCTGCTGCCGCTCTTGCCGTTCACGCACGCCATTGCCCCGCTGCGCAACGGCGCGCGGCGCTGGGTGGAAATCGCTGGTCTGTCGATGCAGCCCTCCGAGCTCGCCAAGATCGCCGTGGTCGCCTGGACCGCGATGCTCGCCGCGAAGAAGGGCGCCGAGATGCGCAGCTTCCGGCGCGGCGTGGTGCCCATGCTGGTCATCGTCGGACCGCTCGTCGGGTTGATCTTCCTCGAGCCCAACCTCTCCATGGCCCTCCTCGTCAGCCTGCTCGCCGGGGTCGTGATGTTCTCGGCGGGGGCGAAGATCGGCCATTTTCTGCTGCTCGCCGTCGGGGCCGCCCCGCTCGTCTTCGGGGCCATTGCCACCGCCCAATACCGGGCGGCGCGCATACTCACGTTCCTCAACTCGGGGAGCGCGCCGACCGAAGCGACGTGGCAAGTGCACCAGTCGCTCGTCGGCATCGGGGCCGGACGCTTGCTCGGCGTCGGGATCGGCCACGGCCAGCAGAAGCTCGGCTATCTCCCGTACGCGTACTCCGATTTCATCTTCTCCACGCTCGGCGAAGAATGGGGATTTCTCGGCGTACTACTGCTCGCCGTGGGATTCGGCCTCTTCGTCTGGTTGGGCTTCCGCATCGCCCGCTCGGCGCGCGACCCATTCGGACAGCTGCTCGCTGCGGGCCTCACGGCGCTGGTGGGGATCGGGGCGGTGCTGCACATCGGCGTGACGCTGGCGGTGCTACCCGCGACGGGCATCACGCTCCCGTTCGTCTCCTACGGGCGCTCGAGCCTGATCGTCGCTCTCATCGCGACCGGCATGCTGATCAGCGTGGGGCAGCGACGCAGCGGGAGAGCGGCGGGGGAGTGA
>JBGPIW010000295.1:0-3967 GCA_041485045.1 Gemmatimonadota bacterium
GCTGCGTGGGCCCGTATTTGGCGCGACGGTCACCGGGACGGGCACGGTCACCAACGGCCTGCTGTATTTCGCCGACCTGGTCGAGAAGCGGATCATCGACCTCGACGCTCCCGATCCCTCGATGGCCGGCCTGATCGATACGTCTCTCGCATCGATCATCCGGCGCCAGGGACTCGGGCCGTCGTTCCACAGCGTGTTCCTCGACAGCCTGCGCATCCGTGACCTGCAGCTGACCATGGGCAGCAGCGTGTGGCTGCGCTCCAACGAAGCGAACATCCAGCTCACCGGCCGGCTGAACGTCAACAAGGTGAACCGCAATTACCTGCTGACCGGCACGCTGCAGGCGCCGCGGGGCACCTATCGCCTGCAGGTGGGGCCGGTGTCGCGCGAGTTCATCGTGACGCAGGGAACGGTGCGCTACTTCGGCACGCCCGATCTGGACGCGGGACTGGACATCGACGCGCGCCATGCGGTGCACCGGGCGGCCACGACGGCGTCGTCGACGACGGGCGACATCCCCATCGTGGCCCATATCGGCGGTACCCTGCTCGTGCCGCGGCTCACCCTGAGCGCCGAGGGTCAGGCGATGTCGCAAACCGACATTCTTTCCTACCTCATGTTCGGGCAGCCCAGCTCCGAGATCGCCAACACGGCGGGTGCGGCGGGGGGCGGCCGGAGAGCGCTGCTGCTCGGAACGGCGGCGAGCCTCGCGGCGGGCGAGCTCGAGCGCAGTGTCGTCTCCGATCTCGGCATTCCGCTGGACTATGTGGAGATCCGCCCCGGCGACCCGGGCAACCCGCTCTCGGGCTCGAGCTTCGCGGCGGGATGGCAGATCGGGCGGAAGACGTTCTTCATCGCGCGGGCCAGTCTCTGCCCCAGTGCCGTGTCGAAGACGCTCGGCGCCAGCCTCCAATTCCGCCTCAGCCCGGAGTGGCGCACCGAGGCGAGCGTCGCGCCCGTCGGCAGCTGCATCACGGCCCGGGGCCAGGGAGCTGGGCCGCAACAGCAGGTGGGGTTCGACCTGTTCTGGGAGCGGCGCTACTGAAATGACGCGCGCGCTCCTCATCACCAATCCCGCCGCGGCACGGACCGACGCGCGCGCGGTGACCGCCGTGCGGGAGGCGCTGCGCCACGCCGGCTGGAGCGTGGAGGTGGCAGCCACCGCGCAGCCGGGGGACGCGCGGCGCCTGGCGTTACGCGGCCGGGACGAGGGGTTCGACACGCTGCTCTCCTACGGGGGCGACGGCACCGCGATGCAGATCGCGGGAGCCATCGCCGGCACCGGCATCCCGCTCGGACTGCTGCCCGGCGGTACGGGAAACGTGCTCGCGGGGAACCTGCGACTGCCCCGCCGGCCGCTCCCGGCGGTGCGCGCCATTCTCCGGGGCACCCCGGCGAGCGTCGATCTGGGCGCCGTGGAGCGCCCCGACGGTACGCATTACTTCGCGGTATGCTGCGGCGCGGGGTTCGATGCCGCTTTGATGCGCCGCACCGACGCGGCCGCCAAGCGGCGGTGGCGCCGGGCGGCGTACGTCCGGGCGGCGCTGCTCTCGCTCCCGCACGTGAACAGCACCCGGGTACGCATCACCATCGACGGCGCGGATCACCGGCTGGACGCGGCCATGGTACTGGTGTGCAACTGCGCCGATCTCATGCCGCCGTTCCTGCGGCTGCACCGGGACATCCGGCCCGATGACGGAGTCCTCGATGTCGTCGTGATGCGCGCCGATGGGGTGTGGCAGAGCGCGGCCGCGTTCCTCGAGTTGCTGCAGCGGCGCGGTCCGGCGACCCGGGACCAGGTTTGGTATGGGCGCGGCGCGCGGGTCGCGATCTCCCTGGACGACGGGGAACCGCTCCCCGCTCAGTTGGATGGGGAAGACGTCGGGACGACGCCGCTCGAGGCGCGCGTCCTGCCCGGGGCGCTGCGCGTGTTCGTGGATGCCGACACCTCGCCGGTGCCGGTAGGGGATCGACGCGGTGGCTGATCGCGTGCTGCTGGTCACCTGCGACGAGACGCTGGCGGGCCTTGCCGAGTCGCTCCTGGCTGCGGGCGCCGAGCTGACGCTCGAGCGGGATGGCGGCATGGGGCTCGCGGCGGCCGAGCGGGCACACCCCGACGTGGTTGTGTGGGACGGCGATATCCCGGCGATGGCGGAGTCCATCGTCGCCCGGCTGCGGGCGACCGGGGCGGGTGTCGTGGTGGTCGCGGGTCAGGCGGAGGTGGCGGCGGGGGTGCGGGCGTTGCGCGAGGGTGCCGAGCAGCTCGTGCTCCGGCCGGTCGACGCGGACCACCTCGCCGCGGCGGTGGTGCGGGCCGCCGAAGCCGGCCGGTGGCGCCGGGTGGCGCTGCGCCTCACCCCGGCAGGATCCGTGGGGGATGGCCACCGGGCTCGGACCCTGGCTGAGGTGGAGCGGGACCAGATCGTGCGCACGCTGCGCCACCACGCCGGCAACCGGACCCGGGCGGCGCGGGAGCTCGGGATTTCGCGCGCCACGTTGATCAATAAGATTAGGGCTTACGCCCTGGACCTCTGAGGCACGCATGAGCAAGCCGGATCTGAAGGAGCACGACGGGATGGTCTGCCGCGCCTGCGGCAACGAAGAGCGTGCGTCGGAGGGTTATCCCTGCGCCGACTGCGGCACGTTTATCTGTCTGATCTGTACGTTTCGGGGAGTGACGCGCTGCAAGCCGTGCGAGGAGAAAGCGAAGGCGGCTGCGCGCGCCTAGGCGCGCCGCCGCTCGATGTCCTTGGTCAACTCCTCCACCGGCGTCCCCAGCTCCCGGGCCAGCCGGGCGGTGGCGTCCGCCGCTCCGGGCCATTGCGGTGCGGCCGCCAGCGCCTGGAGAGCGATGTCCGCGATCGCGTTGGTGCGCTCCTCCAGCGTCTGCGTGCGCTCGGCCACTTCCCGCGCCAGCCACCCCTCCAGCTCCCGGCGGTCGATCTCGAGCTGTCGCTTGCGCAGCGCGCTGCGCAGCGAGACTTCCAGCTCTTCCAGGTCGAGCGGCTTGATCAGGTAGTCGTAGGCGCCGAGCCGCAGGCATTCGATCGCGGTCTTGGGCTCGTCGATCGCGGTGAGCATGATGACGGCGAGGTCGGCCTGCACCGCCAGCGCTTTCGGCACCAGCTCCACGCCGGACATGTTCGGCATGCGGATGTCGGAGAGCATCGCCTGCGGGTTGTCGCTGGCGAGGAGCTTCAGCGCCGCGTCGCCGTGCTCGGCCAGCAGCACCCGGTAGCCCAGCCGGCGCAGATAGCGGTCCAGCGCCTGGCGGATGCCCTGCTCGTCGTCCACGACGAGGATCGTCGTCGGCTCGGGTGCGGGCGCGGTGGTCGGCATGGGGACCTCGAAGCTATTTGACCTGCACAACCCCAGCAAGCGCGGCTATCTTCGCCGCGTGACGAGCCTCGCCGCCGTGTCCGGCATCCTGGTGGGACACTGGACGCATCCCAGTGGCGCGACCGGGTGCACGGTCGTGCTCGCGCCGCCGGGCGGCATGCGGGCCGCCGTGACACTGCGGGGCCGCGCCACCGGAACGCGTGAGCTCGACGCGCTCGATCCCCGGCACCTCGTCGGCCACGCCGACGCGATTCTCCTGACGGGCGGCTCCGCTTTCGGTCTCGGTGCCGCCGATGGCGTCATGCGCTGGCTCCGGGAGCGCGGCCGCGGGTTTCCGGTCCGCGCCGAGCTCGCGGTCCCCATCGTGCCGGCCGCCGTCATCTTCGATCTCGGCAACACCGGCGCCGAACCACTGTGGCCCGGTCCCGACGCAGCGGCCGCCGCGTGCGACGCGGCGGCGGGGGATGTGACGGAAGGGTCGGTGGGTGTCGGGGCGGGGGCCACCGTGGGGAAGGCCGCGGGCGTCGCCCGCGCGATGAAGGGCGGAGTGGGGACCTGGGCGGCCCGCGCGGACGACATCGTCGTGTCGGCCCTGGTGGTCACCAACGCGGTGGGAGACGTCCGAGAC
>JBGPIW010000296.1:0-3937 GCA_041485045.1 Gemmatimonadota bacterium
CCAGGGTGCTGTCCGACCCGATCGTCGCGCTCGCCACACCGCCCGGACGCGGCGCGCTGGCGCTGATCCGGCTCTCGGGCCGCGGAGCGTTCGATCTCGCGGGACGCGTGTTGCGGCCGTTTCGTGCTGAGCCGGCGCGCCGCGTCACCCGGGCCCGGGCGCACCATCCGCAGAGCGGGGAACCGATCGACGAGGTGCTCTTCGTCTGCTTTCCCGCCCCCGCCTCCTATACCGGGGAGGATGCCGTCGAGATCTCGACCCACGGCGGGCTGCTCGTTCCGGCCGAGGTCGTCGCCGCCTGCGTGGCGGCCGGCGCCCGCCCGGCCGCCCCCGGCGAATTCACACGCCGCGCGGTCCAGAACGGCAAGATGGACGTGCTTCAGGCCGAAGCCACCGCCGACCTGATCGACGCGGGGGCGCCGGCTCAGCGCCGGCGCGCGCTGCAGCAGCTCGAGCGCGGTCTCTCCCGCCGGCTCGAAGCCCTGCGGACCGAGATCCTCGAGCTCGAGGCGCTGATCGCCTACGACATCGATTTTCCCGAAGAGGACGAAGGCCCGGTGAGCGCGGAGCGGGTCGCGCGCGCCTGGCGGGTGGCCCATGAGCGGATCGTGCGCCTCCTGGCGACCGCGCCCCACGGCGAGCGACTCCACGCCGGGGCGCTCGTCGTCGTGGCCGGGCCCCCGAATGCGGGAAAGTCGTCGCTGTTCAACGCCTTGCTGGGGCGCGAACGCGCCATCGTCACCGCTATCCCGGGGACCACTCGTGATGCGATCGAGGCGCACGCGGTGATCGACGGGCTGCCGTTTCGGCTCGTGGACACGGCCGGGCTGCGCGACAGCGGCGATCTCGTGGAGCGCCTGGGGATCGAGGTGAGCCGCCGCTACCTCGGTGCCGCGGACTTGATTCTATACTGCGAGGAAGGGGACGGGGGACGGGGGACGGAGGAAGCGGCGGCCCGGGAAGAGTTCCTGTCGCAGTGCGCAGCGCCCGTCGTGCACGTCCGGACGAAAGCAGACCTACGTTCACCGACCGCCCGACCGTCCGACCGCCCATCCGTCGCCGTCTCGATCGTCACCGGCGAGGGGCTGGCCGAGATCGGACACCGGCTGGCCGAAGCGGCGTTCGGGGGCTTGGTCGCCTTGGGCGAGGTCGAGCCCGTCGTCACGCGGGAGCGCCACCGCCTGGCGCTGGAACGGGCGCTGCAGGAGCTGGACCTCTTCTGGGCCGCCCGCGAGCGGGACGTGGACGCGGCGGCGACGGCGACGCACCTGCGGGCTGCCGCGGGGGCGTTGGACGATTTGATCGGTGTCGTCACGCCGGAAGATGTGCTGGACCGCGTGTTCGCCAGTTTCTGCGTCGGGAAGTAGGGTCAGACCCCTTCACGTTTGAACTTCGCCGCCGCGCGGAACGGTGGCCCAGGCTCCAACAACGCGGTGCGCTCGATGAGCCCGGCCAGCGTGAAGTCCTTCTCCGTGATCCCGCCGGCGCTATGCGTCGCGAGCGAAACCTGCACCGATCCCCATTGCACCAGCAGGTCTGGGTGGTGATCCGCCGCTTCGGCGGCGAACCCGATCGCATTGACGAGCATCAGTGTCGTCGGCCACCCGTCCGTCTTGTAGGTGCGTCGGATCATGCCACTTTCGTAGCGCCACCCTGGGAGGGCGGTGAGGCGCTGCCGGATCTCGGCGTCGGTGAGGGACGGTTCCTTGGCCATAGGCTAGTCCCAGCTGAGGTCTTCGTGATAACTGGCCGATTGCCCGAAACTCTCCTCGACCTCGAGCTCGACGCTGGCGACCTGCGCCGCCCCTTTGGCCTTGAGGTCGACCTTCAGACGGCCGGCGAGATACTCGGCGAGCATCTCCACCGTCGTGTTGGGGATCGGTAGCAGCGCGCAGTCGGTGGTGGGGAAGACGTAGCGGGGGCGGCCGTCGTAGCTCACGGTGATGCTATCGCCCTGTGTGTGTACGGCGACCGCGGGGTTCGTGGTCGGCAGCAGGACCTTGTGGTCCAGCTCATTGGTGAGCCGCCGCATCACCTGCTTCAACGCCACAAAATCGTAGACATACCACGCTTCGGGCTCCAGCGTCCCGGTGAGCTCCACTCCGGCGCGGTAATTGTGACCGTGCAAGGATTCACAGCGATGACCCGGCAGCGTGATGAAATGCGCGGCCGCGAAGACGAGGTCTTCCTTCCGCACCGATACTTTGAATCCGCGCCCGGAGCCATGCATGAGACGAGAAGATAGCGCCCGGCGTCGGCCGTGCCGGACTACTCGGGCGGGGGCTGTTGCTCGGTCGCGATGCGCCAGACCTCGTCTGCCAGCCACTCGAGGCGCTCCTGGGCGCGTTCCAACTCCTCTGGGGTCATGGACTTCGCGCGGCCGGCGACGTTCCGCGCGTGACCGACGAACTCTTCCAGGACCTCCCGCAAGGTGTAATTCCGCCGCCGCTCCGGCGTGGCGCCATGCGGGGTCATGCCGTCTGGATGCCGCTCGCGCGGTCCTCCGCCTGCTGGATTTCCGGGGCGGCCGCTCGGACGCTCGCGGCGATGCCACACTCGGTCACGTGGCTCTCGACCAGCCGAAGACCCAGGTAGTAGCCGGACCGTTCCGGGAGCACCTTTCCCCCGACGAGTCGCGACGCGGGACTCATGCCGCCCGAGAGGAAGCGCAGGCGCAGGCCGAGGCCGCTGCGGTCGAGCTCCGGTGCCGCCGCGCGACGCAGGAACGCGTCGAGCTCGCGGATGCGGCGGTACTGCCGGCGCCCGTAGCCCAGGTATTCCCACGGCTCGAATCCGGGTGCCACAGCCTGGGAGGCCGCGACGGCGATTCCTTCGTTGACCAGGAGCTCACGCAGCGTTGCCCGGCTACCAGTCGTCCAGTAGTCGTAGGTGCCCTCTCCCTCGGCGACCAGCCGGCGCAGCTCGGCCTTGCTCGTGGGCGAGGTGTAGCGGACGGCATGGGCGACTTCGTGGGCGATCCACATGGGTAGCAGGTGCGGGGCGAGCCCGAGACCGTTCGTTTGCGGATTGGCGCGACCCGTGAAGTGCTCCAGGCACACGAAGGCCACCCCCCGGCCGTCCACCACCAACTCCCCAGCGTTCGCCGCTCCAACGCCCACCATGAGATAGAGGTCGATCGGGCAGTCCGCCTCAAGCTGGTCCCGGGACCGCGTCAGCGCCTCTTCGGCGATGCGCGCAACTTCGACGTCCTCCAGCAGACGGTGGAGGTCCGCCCGCTCCGCTTTCACCGCCTCCTGGATCACCCGCTCGGCGTGCGGCGACTCGAGGTCGAGGACGTAGTTGTGCCAATAACTCGAGAGGATGGAGGCGTGTCTTTCGAGATACGAGTGGTAAGCCGCAACCGGGTCCGGCGCGGCAAGACTGGCAAGGAATTCCGGGACGAGATTTACGAGCATGGACCGGGTTGCTCCCCAATTTGCGAGCAATGTCCCAGTCGGACAAGTCTCACTCAGCGAATTGTGATGTCGACCGCCACCGTCTGCGACTTGACATTTGTCGGAAGGTCGGTCACCGCCAGCGTCACTCGGTACCGTCCCGGCGGGAGCCGACCCGGCTCAATGACGACGCGCTCCGCCGTCGCCCCGCGCCATTCGCCTTCGCGATCGAACTCGAACACCACCGGTGTGGCCCTGCTCAGCAGGCGCGAGAGCGTCGAACGGAGGGGTGCGAAGCTGTATCGCACCCGGTAACGCGCGCGACCTGCGCGGTCCCGGCTCAGACCGTAGAGCTCGGCATACGCCGAAAGGGCGCGGCCGGCGCGATACGTGAGCTCGGCCGGCATTCCGTCGAGCGTCGCCTCCCGGTCAGCCAGAGAATCCCCCGCCGCCAGCACGAGACTCGAGACGCCCAGCGTCTGCCAGGAGAACACCGGCAACCGGACTTGCTGACGGATGCGACCGATCGCTCCGCCCGAGTC
>JBGPIW010000297.1:0-3932 GCA_041485045.1 Gemmatimonadota bacterium
ACACGGATCGCCTTCATGGTCGTGGTCACACGTTCACCCGGCGCATCCCGCCTTCGGGATAACGCGGTCCGGCGGCAGCGCCCTTGGGAACGGCCCGGTCGAGCTGGCCCAAATCCGCCGCAGTGAGCTGCACGCTCAAGGCTGCCGCGTTCTCCTCGAGGTAGCGGCGCCGTTTGGTCCCGGGGATCGGCACGATGTCCGTCCCCTGTGCTAACACCCACGCGAGCGCTAGCTGTGAGGCGGTGCAGTGCTTTTCGGCGGCGATCGCTTCGACGTGCTGGGTAAGCACCAGGTTCCGCGAGAAGTTCTCTCCCTGAAACCGAGGGTGATGGCGGCGGTAGTCATCCGCTGGAAGGTCCTCCGGACGGCGGAACCGCCCGCTCAGGAATCCGCGCCCCAGCGGGCTGTAGGCGACGAAGCCGATGCCCAGCTCCCGGCACGTCGCGAGGATCTCGTCCTCGGGATCGCGGGTCCACAGCGAATACTCCGTCTGTAGCGCCGCGATGGGGTGGGTGGCGTGCGCTCGCCGCAGGGTAGCGGGGCCAGCCTCGGAAAGCCCGAGGTAGCGCACCTTCCCCGCGCGGACGAGATCGGCCATCGCGCCCACGGTCTCCTCGATCGGCACGGCAGTGTCCACCCGGTGCTGGTAATACAGATCGATGTGGTCCACCCCGAGCCGCTCGAGCGAAGCGTCGCACGCCGAGCGAACGTACTCGGGGCGTCCGTTGACGCCCTGCCACGCGCCATCGGGTCCACGGACGTTCCCGAACTTCGTCGCCAGCACGACGCGATCGCGCCGATCCGCGATCGCCAGCCCCACGAGTCGCTCGTTGGTGAACGGCCCGTAGACGTCGGCCGTGTCGAGGAGGGTGATGCCGAGCTCCAGAGCGCGGTGGATGGTCTCCACCGACTCGACGTCGTCGCGCCCTGAGTAGAAGTCCGACATCCCCATGCACCCCAGCCCGAGCGCGGACACCTCGAGGCCCTGGGATCCCAGTCGTCGCCGCTCCACGGTTTCTCCGATCTGTTGTCGCCGAAATTCTACTCCGTCTCAGGGCGTGGCCGCTTCAGGTACGCCGACGCCTCGGCGCGGAGGAGGAAGTACACCACCACCCCGAACAGCACCACGTGCATCGCCAGCTTGACCCGATCGTCCAGGGCGCTGATCACGATGTGGAACGCCATCCAGAGGAGCAGCAGCCAGCGGCCCCAAACGGACCCGCGGAGCAGGAGCGCGCCACCCAGGACGGCGACGATCCCGGAGGCGATCATGATGCCGAGCTCGAGCAGAGTCGCCTCCAGCTGGCTGCGGCCGGCCGCAGCCGCTGCGAGGACGTCCCACAGGGCGCGGGCGATCCCGGCGCCGCCCACGGCGATGAACAGCCAGCCGATCAGCGTGATGGCGCGGGGGCGGGTGCTCACCGGCCGGCGCCGCGCACCGCAAGACCAGCGGATAACACAGGCATGGGCGAATTCTGCTAACGCGGCGTCTATTGCGTCAAGGGAAAGCCGCGGCTAGCCGACGACTGTCTTCGCGATCAGGGCGGCGCCATAGGCGAGCGTCAGCATGTAGCCGAACTGCAGCAGCGGGTAGCGCCACCCTCCCGTTTCCCGCCGCACGACGGCGATCGTGGACAGACACTGCATCGCGAAGGCGAAAAACACCAGCAGGGCGAGGGCCGAGCCTGGGGTGAGGTCGTGGCGCAGCGCGCGCTGCAGACCCGCTGAGCCGGCGTCGCCTTCGATGCCATGGATCGTTCCGAGGGTGCCGACGATCACTTCCCGCGCGGCGAGCGAGGTGACGAGGCCCACCCCGATCTTCCAATCGAACCCGAGCGGACGGATGGCGGGCTCGATCGTCCGGCCGAGCGTCCCGGCCACGCTGTGGGAAAGATCGGGCGCCCGTCCGTCGCTCCGAGGCAGATGACAGAGCAGCCACAGCCCGACCGTCACCCCCAGAATCACCGTGCCGGCCCGCGTGAGAAACACCCTGGAGCGGTCCACGACCCGGAGCCCCAGCGAGCGCAGCGTGGGCCAGCGGTACGGCGGCAGCTCGAGCAGAAACGGGGTGCGGTCGCCCTTGAGGATCGTGGAGCGGAGCAGCCGCGCCGTCCCCACCGCGGCGAGAAACCCGAGGACGTACAACGCGAGGAGCGCAGCGGCGCGGACGCCGAAGATCGGGCCCAGGATCGGCGTGTTGGGCAGGAACGCGGCGATGATGAGGGCATAGACCGGGAGCCGCGCGGCGCACGTCATGAACGGGGCGACGAGGATCGTCGCGAGGCGATCGCGCTTGCTCTCGATGGTGCGGGTAGCGAGGATCGCCGGAACGGCGCAGGCGTAAGCCGAGAGCAACGGGATGAATGACTTCCCCTGGAGACCGATGCGCGCCATGGTACGATCCGCGATCAGCGCCGCGCGGGCCAGGTACCCCGAATCCTCGAGTATCCCGATGAAGAGGAACAACACCGCGATCTGCGGCAGGAACACGATCACCGACCCGACGCCGGCCAGCGCTCCCTGCACAACGATGTCGCGCCCGATTCCCGGCGGCAGAACCGCGCCGGCCCACCGGCCCAGCGCGCCGACGACCGCTTCCAACCCGTCGGAAAGGGGCGCGGCGGCGGAAAACATCGCCTGGAACACCGCCAGCACCACTGCCAGGAGCAAGAGCGGTCCCGCCACCGGATGCAGGAACACGCCATCCAGACGGCGCGTCCAGCGTGGCGGCGCGGGCGCCCGGTAGGTCGCTTGCGAGGCCAGACGGCCTGCCCACATCCGGCAGGCGGGGATATTCTGGATCAGAGGGAGTGGCACGCGCGCCGGGACGGCGAAGCGGCCCGCCAGGAATTCGCGTATCGTCTCGATGCCGCGTCCCGTCGCGGCGCTCGCGGGGACGACGGGCGCGCCCAGCTGCCGGGCAAGAGCGGCGGGGTCGAGCGAGCCGCCACGGCGCTCCAGGTCGTCCGACAGATTCAGCACGACCAGCGTCGGCAGCCCGAGCGCGAGGACGGGGGCGGCGAGCACGAGGTGACGCGCCAGATTGGTCGAATCGAGTACCAGGAGGAGGGCGTCGGGGCGCGGCACGCCGGGCATGCGGCCGCGCAGCACGTCGTCGGTGATGCGCTCGTCTTCGGAGCGGGGCTGCAGCGTGTAGGTGCCGGGGAGGTCGAGCAGCTCCACGTCGCCGCGCGCGCCCAACCGGAGGCGGCCGCGTCGTTGCTCCACCGTAACGCCCGGGTAGTTCGCAACCCGCTGTCGCAACCCGGTGAGCCGGTTGAACAGCGAGGATTTCCCGGAGTTGGGCGGGCCGACCAGAGCGACGGTGACCGCCTGGGGCGCCACCCCACGGCCGAGCGCGCAATCGTGGCAGCCGCTCACGAGCCGGGGTGCACGCGGAGGAGGCGCGCCGTCTCGCGTCGCAGCGCGATGTCGGCGCCGTCCACCCGGAACACGCGCGGGTCGCCGCCGGGGGCGGCGCGCATCGCGACGACCCGCGTCCCCGGTAGAAAGCCCAGCTCCATCAGGCGGGCAGCATCGTCGGGGGGAAGCGCGAGGTCGTCGAGCACCGCAGCGCTACCGTACGGGAGGTCCTCGAGCGTGTGGATCACGGCACTAAAAAGAGTGACGGCGCGAGCAAGGCTTCACGAACTTTCCGTGAAGGGGCCTTCACCTCGGAGGCTTGGCGGACGATGAGCGGCAGCCCCGCGTTCCTGTTTGATCTCGACGGCACGCTCGTAGACAGCGTCTACCAACACGTGCTCGCCTGGCGCGAAGCTCTGGAGCGCGTCGGCGTCGAGCTGTCGGTGTGGCGGATCCATCGGCGGATTGGAATGAGCGGCGGGCTGCTGGTCAACGCGTTCCTGCGCGAAACGGGTCGGGAGATGAGCGTCGCGGAGGCGAAGCAGCTGCGGCGCTACCACGCGGAGGCC
>JBGPIW010000298.1:0-3926 GCA_041485045.1 Gemmatimonadota bacterium
CACGCCGGGGGAGCGGTGCAGCTGCGACACGATCACCCGCTCGGCGCCGTTGATCACGAAGGTGCCGAGCGGCGTGAGGATGGGCAGCTCCCCGAGATAGACCTCTTTCTCGATGATGTTCTTGGGGCGCTTGGTCTTCGTGGTCTCGCCCACTTCCTCCATGATGACGAGCTGCAGCGTCGCCTTGAGCGGCACCGAGTACGTCATGTCGCGCTCGATGCACTCCTCCACCGAGTACTTGGCCTCCCCGAGCGCGTACTTCACGAACTCGAGCGAGTAGTTCCCGTTCACGTCCGCGATCGGGAACAGGTCCTTGAACACCCGTTCCAGCCCGACGTCGGCGCGCTCGGCGCCCTTGCCGTCCGGCTGCAGGAGCGACTGGAACGCGCGCGTTTGGATGTCCAGGAGATGCGGCATCGGCATCCCCGTCTCGAGCTTGCCAAACGACACCACCGGTATGGTCTTCGTCATGTCAGTTCCTCAGAACCAAACGCAAAAGGCCCCGCTTCCCCGGACCGCGAAACGGGTCCGGGGCGGAGCACACAAGGCTCGACCAAGCGAGCAGGAGTTCGACCAAATCCGCGCATGTCGTCAGAACCAAAGAAGACCTGGAGTGCACCGCACACCCGAATGGCGGGCGGTGACCCGGCCTACTTCAGTTCGACGACGGCGCCCTGCGCTTCGAGCTTCTTTTTGATCTCTTCGGCTTCCTGTTTGGACACGCCTTCCTTCACCGTCCCACCGGCTTCCACCAGGTCCTTGGCTTCCTTCAAGCCCAGGCTGGTGATGGTGCGGACTTCCTTGATGACCTGGATCTTCTTTTCCCCGCCGCTCTTCAGCACGACGCTGAACTCGCTCTGCTCTTCGACCGCCGGGGCCGCGGCCGCGGCTGCACCGCCCGCCGGCGCCGCCGCCACGGGGGCGGCGATCGTCACTCCGAACTTCGTCTTGAACGCTTCGATCAGTTCCGCCAGATCGAACACCGACATATTGCCGATGGCGTCCAAAATCTCGTCCTTGCTCAAACTGGTTTGTGTGGCCATGAGCTTCCTCTCCTAGGATTCGGCGCCTGCGGCGCGCTGGGTCCTGAGCGCCTCGAGCGCGCCCACCGTCATCTGCAACAAGCCATGCATCGCTCCGAGGAATCCCGCCATCGGCGCCTGCATGGCCCCGCCCAACTGGGCGAGCAGCTCCGGCTTCGATGGCAGCGTGGCCAGCCGCTTCACCTGATCGGCCGACAGCGCCTTCCCCTCCACCAGCCCCACCCGCACCTTGGGCTTCTCGTTCTCCTTGGCGAAATCCGCCAGCACCTTCGCGGCGCTCACGGGATCGTGTCCCGCCAGGACGAGTGCCGTCGGCCCCGCGAGGTGCTCCGACAGCACCGTTACGGCCGCCGCCGCCAGCGCCCGCCGCGCTAGCGTATTCTTCACCACGACGTATTCGACGCCGGCCGCGCGCAGCCGCCGCCGCAGCTCCGTCACTTTGGCGACGTTGAGGCCGGTGAAATCGGTCACGTACACCGTGGGCGAGCGCTGGAGCCGCCCGGCCAGAGTCGTCACCGTTTCCTGTTTCTGCGCCTTGGTCGCTTTCATGCGTGGTACCCCGCCGGATCCAGGTGCACGCCCGGACCCATGGTGCTCGAGATCGTCACCGACCGCACGTAGTGGCCCTTGGCCGCCGACGGCTTCGCCCGCACGATCGCTTCCATGAAGGCGTGGAGGTTCTGCTCCAGGGCCTCGGCCGTGAACGACTTCTTGCCGATCGGGGCGTGGACGATGCCGGTCTTGTCCACGCGGAACTCGATCTTCCCGGCCTTCAGCTCCTTGACCGCGCGACCCACGTCCATCGTCACCGTCCCCGCCTTGGGATTCGGCATCAGTCCGCGCGGGCCCAGGATCTTGCCGAGCTGGCCGAGCTGCCCCATCACGTCCGGCGTCGCCACGATGACGTCGCAGTCCAGCCAGCCGTCCTTGATCTTCTGGATGTAGTCCAGCCCGACGAAGTCGGCGCCTGCGGCCTCGGCCTCCTTGGCCTTGTCGCCGCCGGTGATGGCCAGGACCCGCACCGTCTTACCCGTCCCGTTGGGGAGGGACACCGTGCCGCGGACGATCTGATCGGCGTGCTTCGGGTCGACGCCCAGCCGCACCGCGACGTCCACCGACTCGTCGAACTTGGCGAAGGCCACGGCTTTCACCTGGTCCACCGCTTCCCGCGCAGGGAAGAGCCGGCGCGCCTCGAGCGTCCCCGTCGCGGCCCGATACCGCTTGCCGTGGATGCGCATCAGTCCACGACCTCCAACCCCATCGAACGGGCCGTCCCCGCCACCATCTTCATGGCCGACTCGAGCGAGGTCGCGTTCAGATCGGGCATCTTCAGCTCCGCGATCTTCTGCACCTGCGCCCGCGTCACTTTCCCAACTTTCTGGCGGTTCGAGGTGGCCGATCCCTTCTCCACTCCCGCTTCCTTCTTCAGGAGCACCGCGGCAGGCGGCGTCTTGGTGATGAAGGTGAACGTCCGGTCCTTGAAAATCGTGACTTCGACCGGCGTGATCATCCCCGCCGCACTCTGGGTCTTCGCGTTGAACTGCTTCACGAATTCCATGATGTTCACGCCGTGGGGACCCAGGGCGGTTCCCACCGGCGGCGCCGGCGTCGCCTGTCCGGCCGGCACCTGCAACTTCACGACTGCGCTGATTGGCTTGGCCATGCGCTACGCTCCTTTGCGTCCGCTCACGCGGACTGCCACGGACCCCGTGGTCGAGGGGCTCTCAATGAGCCTTCAGCTGGAGGTAATCCAGCTCGACGGATGTCGGCCGCCCGAAGAGCGACACCGATACCCGCACCTTCCCCTTATCCGAGAGCACTTCCTCCACCGTTCCGCTGAACTCCGAGAACGGCCCCTCGGTGATCTCCACCACCTGGCCGACGAGGAAGGGGATCTCCTCTTTCGGCTCTTCCTCAGCCACCGGCTCCGCGATGCCGAGCAGCCGGTTCACCTCGTCGGGCCGCAGCGCCATCGGCAGCCGCCCCGTGCCCACGAACTTGATCACACCCTGGATGCCGTTGATGACGTGGATCGTCTCCTGGTTGAGCACCATCTCCACCAGGACGTACCCGGGGTACATCTTCCGCTCCACCGTCACCTTCTTCCCGTTCTTGATCTCCACCACTTCCTGCGTGGGGACCAACGCCTGCCGGATCGGGCGTTCGACCTCCGGCCGGGGGTCTTCCTGAATGCGCCGCTGCACGAGCGAACGCACCTTGTTCTCATGACCGGCCGTGACTTGGATCGCGTACCAGCGGTGTTCGCTCATCGGAACAGCTGGGCCGGTCCGGTCACGAACACGAGCTGCAGCAGCGAGTCCAACAGCCCGATGAGGATGCCGAGCGCCACGACGAACAGCACGATGACGATCGTGGCCTTGCGCAGCTCGTCCACGCCGGGCCAGGTCACCTTCTGGATTTCCCCCCGTACTTCGCGCAGGAAATCCGTCACCCGGCCGAACGCGCCCTTTTTCGCCGGGGCGAGCGCTTCTGTCGCCACGGCTACTTCGATTCCTTGTGCGCCACCTGCTTGTTGCACCGCGGGCAATACTTGCTCCACTCCGCCCGCTCCGGATGCTTCCGCCGGTTCTTCGTCGTGAAGTAATTCCGGCTCTTACACGCGGTGCATTCCATGATGATGTTCTCGCGCGGCATCTATAGACTCCGTTATCGGTCGTCTGTCGTCGGTCGTCTGTAACTGGTTACCGAATACCGATGACCGATTACTTTTTGATTTTCGTCACGACGCCCGCCCCCACCGTCCGGCCGCCCTCGCGGATCGCGAACCGCAGCCCCTCCTCCATCGCGATCGGCGTGATCAGCTCGATCGCCATCTTCGTGTTGTCCCCCGGCATCACCATCTCCACCCCCGCCGGCAACTCC
>JBGPIW010000299.1:0-3918 GCA_041485045.1 Gemmatimonadota bacterium
CGCGGATTGCGCCGAGTGCAATCGCATGATGTTGAGCGCCTGCAGCACCGGATAGGTCGCCACGAACATCGCGGGGATGATGGCGAAGTACTTGGCGACGTCGTTGGCGATCGAGAACGTGGTCAGGGCGCCGCGGGTGATCAGGAGCTGTTTCCCGATCTCCACCACTTCGATGAGCTTCGTCGGATTGGAGTCGAGGTCGATCAGATTCCCCGCCTCCTTGGCCGCCTGGGTGCCGCTATTCATCGCTACCGCGACGTCGGCCTGGGCCAGTGCCGGGGCGTCGTTCGTCCCGTCCCCGGTCATCGCCACCAGCCGCCCGCCGCCCTGCTCCCGTTTGATCAACGCCATCTTGTCTTCGGGCGTCGCCTCTGCCAGGAAATCGTCGACTCCCGCTTCCGCCGCGATCGCCGCGGCCGTGAGCTGATTGTCCCCCGTGATCATCACCGTGCGGATGCCCATGGCGCGCAGCTGGTCAAAGCGCTCTTTCATACCACCTTTTACGACATCCTTCAGGTAGATCACACCCAGGGCGCGGGCGTTGTCCGTCTCGAATTCCGCCACGACCAGCGGCGTCCCACCCTCGCGCGCGATGCGCTCGACCGCGCTCGCGACCTCGTCTGGGGTTTCTCCGCCTTGTTCTCGCACCCAGCGGCCCACGGCTTCCGCAGCGCCCTTGCGCAGCTGGAGCCCGGCGGCGTTGACACCGCTCATGCGTGTCGTGGCGGAAAACGGCACCAGCTCCATGCCCTGGCTCCCCTCGGCGAGGGGGCGCCCCCGCAAGCCGAATTGCTTCGCCAGGACGACGATGCTTCGTCCCTCCGGCGTCTCGTCGGGAAGCGAGGCGAGCTGCGCCCGGTCGGCCAGGTACTCTCGCGTGACGCCGGGCGCCGGCACGAACTCCACCGCCTGGCGGTTGCCGAGGGTGACCGTGCCGGTCTTGTCCAGCAGCAGCGTGTTGACGTCGCCCGCTGCTTCGACGGCGCGCCCGCTCATCGCGATCACGTTGTGCTGGATCATCCGGTCCATGCCGGCGATGCCGATCGCGGACAGGAGCCCACCGATGGTCGTCGGGATGAGGCACACGAGGAGCGCCACGAGGATCGGGATCGAGACCGCGCCGCCGGAGTAGATCGCGAACGGCTGCAGCGTGACCACCGCGAAGAGGAAGATGATGGTCAACCCCGAGAGCAGAATGATCAGGGCGATCTCGTTGGGGGTCTTCTGTCGCTTGGCCCCTTCCACCAGACCGATCATCCGATCCAGGAACGTCTCGCCGGGATTCGCGCTGATCCGGATGACCAGGAAATCGGAGAGTACCTTCGTGCCACCCGTGACCGCCGATCGATCGCCGCCCGATTCACGGATCACCGGGGCCGACTCGCCCGTGATCGCCGATTCGTCAACCGAGGCGACACCCTGGATCACCTCGCCGTCACCGGGGATGATGTCGCCCGGCGTGACCACCACGACGTCGCCCTTGCGCAGCTGTTCGGCCGCGACCAGATCGAACGTCTTCAGGTCGCGAGGGTTCTTGAGCCGCTTGGCGGTCGTCTGCGTGCGTGACTTGCGCAACGTGTCCGCCTGCGCCTTGCCGCGCCCTTCCGCCATGGCTTCCGCGAAATTCGCGAACACCACAGTGAACCACAGCCACACGGTGATCTGCAGCGTGAACCCGATATGGCCGGCCCCCCCGGCGACGTCGCGCGCCAGAACAAGGGTCGTCAGCACGCTCCCCACCAGCACGACGAACATCACCGGATTGCGCACCATGAGGCGGAGGTTCACGGTCTTCGCGAACGCGTCCCGGATGGCCCGTTGGACGATCGGGGGATCGAACAGCGGCCGCGTGGTCAGCCCCATATCAGAACAGCCTCCCCGCGTGCATCAGGAAGTGCTCGACGACCGGTCCGAGCGACAGCACGGGGAAGAACGTCAACGCGCTGACGATGAGGATCACGGCGACGAGCAGCACAACGAACAGCGGGGTCGTCACCGGAAACGACCCAGCCGATTCGGCGACGATCTTCTTCTCCGCGAGAAATCCCGCGAGGGCGAGGAGCGGCACCTGCATCGCGAACCGGCCGATGAGCGAATTGAGCCCCAACAACGTGTTGTAGAAATAGGTCGTGCCGGTGAGCCCTCCGAAGGCGCTGCCGTTGTTCGCGGCCGTGGACGTGAACGCATAGAGAATCTCGGACAGCCCATGGGGGCCGGCGTTGTTGCGCCCCGCGAGCCCGGGACCGGCCACCGACGCGATGGCCGTGAGGGTGAGGACGGCGGCCGAGAAGACGAGCACGTAGAGCATCGCCATCTGTAGTTCTCGCGCCTGGATCTTCTTCCCCAGGTACTCAGGCGTTCGTCCGACCATGAGCCCGGCGAGGAACACGGTGAGGACCACCATCACCACCATTCCGTACAGCCCCGCGCCGACTCCCCCGAACACCACTTCGCCCAGCTGCATGTCGACGAGCGGGACCAGGCCCCCGATCGGGGTGAAGGAGTCGTGCATCGCGTTCACGCACCCGCACGACGCGTCGGTCGTCATCGTCGCATAGAGCGCAGAGTTGGCGATCCCAAACCGGACCTCCTTCCCCTCCATGTTGCCGCCCGGATTGACCGCCGACGCGACGACATCGACACCGCGGGCGGCATGGATCGGGTTACCGCGCGCTTCGGCCCAGTACGCCGTCGCAACACCACCGATGAACAGGAGGAACATCGCGGCCCACAGTGCCCAGCCGTGTTTCTGGTTCTTGGCCATGCGCCCGTAGGTGTACGTGAGCCCGGCGGGAATGACGAGGATGGCCAGCATCTGCCAGAAATTGGTCCACGGCGTTGGGTTCTCGAATGGGTGCGCCGAGTTGGCGTTGAAGAACCCGCCGCCGTTGGTACCCAGTTGCTTGATGGCTTCCTGGCTCGCTACCGGTCCCATGGCCAGCACCTGCTTCACACCCTCGACTGTCGTGACCGTGACGTAATGCGCGAAGTTCTGGATTACGCCCTGCTGCACGAACAGCAGCGCGAGCAGCGCGCTGGCGGGGAGGAAGAGATAGAGTGTCCCGCGCACCAGATCGACCCAGAAGTTGCCCAGTTTCCCCGCCGAGCGGCGCACGATCCCGCGGGTCAGCGCCACGGCAACCGCGACGCCGGCCGCGGCCGACACGAAGTTGTGGAATGCCAGCTGGGTCATCTGCGAGAAATACGACATCGTCACTTCGCCGGCGTACGATTGCCAGTTCGTGTTCGTCGCGAACGAGGCCGCCGTCTCGAACGCCTGCCGGTCCGGCACCGCAGCCCGCAGCGCCGGATTGAGCGGCAGCAGGTGCTGCAGCCGCAGCACGACGTAAGTCAGGAGCATGGCGACCGCGCTGAAGAACAGCATGGATGCCGCATAGCGCGTCCAATGCTGATCCTCCTCCGGGTCGACCCCTGCCAGCCGATACAGTACGCGCTCGATCGGTCGGAGCCACATCCACGAGCCGTCGTACACTTTCAGGATGTAGAGTCCCACCGGCTTCGTGACGAGCAGCAGCACGACCGAATAGAACGCGATCTGCAGCCAGCCACTCACGGTCATCAGAACTTTTCCGGGCGGAGCAGCGTGTACAGCAGATACAAGAGCATCGCGACGGCCGTCAGGCCGCCGATGATCGTCTCGAGGCTCATGACGCGCGCTCCTCGCTGTCCTGCCGCTTGCCCAGGTGCTCGCAGCCACGGACATAGGCGAGCATGAGGGCAAAGAAGGCCACCGTCAGGGCGATGTAGGCGATGTCATGCATGGGGCAACACTAGTGTTGTGAACATCAGGACGGCCTCAGGAATCCCGTCGCCGGTGTAAAGGCCGCATAAAGACCGCTATCTTGGTCCGGCATGACGCAGCCCCCCGTCGCCCCCGCACCACCGGACCGCGTCTCC
>JBGPIW010000300.1:0-3913 GCA_041485045.1 Gemmatimonadota bacterium
GCTGCAAGACCCCGACCACCCGCGCGACAACCCGGACGCGTCCGGCATGGGCGGAATGAGCGGCATGGGCGGGATGATGGGCGGCATGATGGGGCGCGGCCGCTCACCGCAGCGCGGGGCGCACGGCGAAGTAGTGCGGCTCGAGCCGCTCTACGATGCGCTGATCGTGAACGGCCGCGCCTCCGCTCCGGATCTCCGGGTCCGGCGCGGCGACCGGATGCGGTTGCGGCTCATCAACGCCGGGTCGGCGCTGCCGATCGTCGTGTGGATTGCCGGCCATGAGCTTGAGGTCACCCACGCCGACGGCCAACCGGTCGCACCGCGGAAGACCGCGGCGCTGACCCTCGGCATGGGCGAGCGCTACGACGTGCTCGTCACTGCGATGCACCCGGGTATATGGCCGCTAACCGCAGTCGCTAGCGGCGGGCACCGCACGACCGTTTGGCTCCGCTACGATGGCGTGACCACCGCCACTCCGGAGTCGGTCGCTGCTCCACCATATGACGATGCACTGCGCTACGGGGAGCTGTCACCGGCGACGCCACTCCCCGCCGGTGATCCCGACCGGAGGATCAACCTCGAGCTCTCGGGCGGGATGATGGACCCCTCCCGCTGGACCATCAACGGCCGGCAGTACCCCGACACCGTGCCGATCCAGGTCCGGCACGGCGAGGGAGTGCGCCTCCGGCTCTACAACATGAGCATGATGCCGCATCCGATCCACTTGCACGGGCACTTCTTCCAGGTCGTATCGTGCGACGAGCAGCGGCTCGATGCCCCGATCTTGAAGGACACGATCACGCTCGGGCACATGGAGACGGCGGAGCTCGATGTGATCGCCGACAACCCCGGGAGTCACTGGCTGCTGCATTGCCACAACGTCTATCACATGATGGGCGGCATGCAGACGGAGCTGCGCTACGTATGACCAATCGCCAACAATGGGCAGTGGTCGCGGGGGTCGTGGTGGTGGTTCTCGCCCTCGGGTTCGTGCTCACCCACCGCTCCCAAATCCACCCACTCGGCGTGGGCGACCGCGCTCCCGACTTCCGGGCGGTGCGGCTGCCGGGCGGCCGGACCGCCTCGCTCGCGGATTATCACGGCCAGGTGATCCTGTTGAACATCTGGGCGACCTGGTGCCAGCCGTGCAGGGTCGAGATGCCGTCGATGGAGCGCCTGGGGCAGAAGTTCCGGGGGACGGACTTCCGGATCGTGGCTGTGAGCATCGACAAAGAAGACTCGACGGTGGTCAACTCATTCGTGAAGGAGTTAGGACTCACATTCGATATTCTCCACGACCAGCCCGGCACCATCCAGGACAGCTATCAGACCACAGGCGTACCCGAGAGCTTCGTGATCGACCGAGAGGGTCTGATCATTAGGAAGGTCATCGGCGCATCGCCGTGGGATGCGGAAGTGAATCAGATTCTCATCCGACGTCTTCTGGAACAGCGCCAGTAACGTGTATCCCGGGGGAACGAGGAGTGACTGTGCAATCGATCGTGACATGCCCGCTGTGCAGTCATCCGCAGCTTGAAACGATGCCCGACAACGCCTGTGTGCATTTCTACGAATGCGTTGGCTGCCACAGGATGCTGCACCCGGAACCGGGCGATTGCTGTGTGTTCTGCTCATACGGATCCGTAAGGTGCCCACCCAAACAATTGGCGGCGGAGCGCGGCGAGTGAGGGGGATCTGAGTTTGCTTGACATGCCGAAGGGCGCACGGGCGCAGGTCGCCGTCGCCGGACTGACGGCGGCAGCGCTCGCGCTGCTCGGCGGATTCGTGGTGTGGCGCGCAACACGACCTCTGCCACTCCCGGTCTATTGGCCCGCGCCAGAGTTTGCGCTTGTCGACCAGGACGGCGACACGGTACGCCGGGCCGATCTCGAGGGGAAGGTCTGGCTCGCGAGCTTCATCTTCAGTCATTGCACCGACTTCTGCCCGCGCGTCACACAGGAGATGGCGCGACTGCGCGACTCCCTGCGAGCCCAAGGCTTGCTCGGCCGAAAGGTTCGTCTCGTGTCGTTCTCAGTCGATCCCGCGCGGGACGGGCCCGAGGTCCTGCGCACGTACGCCGCGAAGTTCGGTGCCTCACCCGCGCCGGAGTGGGCGTTTCTCACAGGGACCCCGCCGGAGCGGGTGCTGCGGATGATCGAGGAAGGATTCCACCTGACGGCGCGTCTGATGCCCGCAGGACCGGCCGACACAATTGCCGGCTACCAAGTGATGCACTCAGTCCGGATCGCACTCATCGATCGGCAAGGGCGGGTACGCGGTACGTACCAGGCAACGGAGACCGCGGCGATGGAGACACTTTGGGCCGACCTACGCCGGCTCATCAGGGAGGGTTCGTGAGGTTCGCGATCCTTCGGGCTTTCCGATGACGGTTGGCGCGAATGTGGCGAGGCTTCGAAGTTTGAAAGCTTCCTTCATCCTCCCTTCATCCAACTGCCTAGACCGTACGGCTAGGTTGACCTCCGTTTAGATCGCCAAGCTCACACAGAGGAGACTATCGCCGTGTCATTCCGCACCGCCACCGTCGTTCTCGTAAGCGCCGTTCTCGTCGGTACCGCAGCCTGTTCAGGGGCTGCAACTGGACCCAGACCGACCTCGACTGTCACCGCCCTGGTTTCCGTCACGCCGCCAGGCGGCACCACGAGCGTGGATTCGAACGCCCCGATCGTTGTCACCTTCAGCCATGCGATGGAGGCGGGCATGGAGATGTATGTCTCGTTGCATGAGGGCGACGTCACCGGGCCGACGGTCCCCGGCGTCATGACGTGGTCGAGCAACCGCACGACTTTGGCATTCACGCCGGCGGCGCCGCTCAAGTCCGCGACCGGGTACACCCTCCACCTCGGGGGAGGGATGAACGACGCGAATGGGAACCCGATCGATATGACCGCGTACGGTATGATGGGCGGGCAGTGGGCCTCAGGGTCCATGATGAACGGTGGCGGTATGATGGTGGGCGGGGGCCCGATGAGCGGGCAAGAGATAGGACTAGGCTGGATGGGCAGCAACGGGATGTACGGCATGGTGTTCCACTTCACAACGTCATAGCCCGACCGAGTGTCGTGTTCTGAAAACGGGGGTCGAGTTAGGTCCCTGCTCCTTCCTTTGATGATTCCTCCGGTACTTCCTCCGGCACTTCCCAGCCCTTTCCTCGCGGCCGACCAGCAAATCCTGACGATGTCTTAAGGCCTCCTTCAGTAATGGCCTCGGACAAGCGACTACATTGAGTACGTAATGGTTCGCATTCCGTGCCGCAAACGTGTAGGGTCGCTCCAGCGACGGGTGGCGCTCCTGGTTCTCCTCGGCGTCATCAACCTGCCGGTGCAGGAAGCGTTGGCCGCGGACCGCGACGCACAAGCGATGAATCCTGCTCGGGCCGCGATGGTGATCGCGGCCAACTGGGGGTTCGGCATCACGCCAAGGGGTGGCGCGAGGTCCGATGATTGCCCTTGTCATTGTGTATTCCCCTGTGCAGCGCTTCATTCGCCTCTCCTTCCGTCACTCGTCAACGATTTCCTGCCTTGTATGATCGCGTGTCCCACGGCGGGCGAACTCCCGGCAGCATGGCGTGAGAGCCCGACAATGGAGCCAGCGGTCCGGCCCCCCATCGCGTAACGCCGACTGGGGACAAGTCAAATCGGCCGAAACCGCTGGCGCGGTTCCATGCCACGCGGGCCGACAGTCCCCCTCCAACACAACTATCAATCCCTGTACCTGCTCCATAGGGGGGGCAGGAGAACGGAGATCATAATGGCTGCGTTTCGCAACATCGCACTCGCCGCGCTGCTCTGCGGTGTTTTTCCCATGACACCCGCATGTGCGCAGGTGCCGACCGACAGCAGCGTGCGCGAGATGAGACAGCGCCTGCAGACGTTGCAGCAACAACTCGATCAAC
>JBGPIW010000301.1:0-3901 GCA_041485045.1 Gemmatimonadota bacterium
CACGCCCAGCCGGGTGAGGAACATCTTCATCTGCATGCCGGTGGCGTTCTGCGCTTCGTCGAGAATCACGAACGCATCGGACAAGGTGCGCCCCCGCATGTAGGCGAGCGGCGCGATTTCGATGATCCGCGTCTCCAACGCTTTCTGCACGCGGTCGCGGGGCATCATGTCCTCCAACGCATCGTACAGCGGCCGCAGATATGGGTCCACCTTCTCCTGCAGGTCGCCGGGCAGGAAGCCGAGGTTTTCGCCCGCCTCCACCGCGGGACGTGCCAGGATGATGCGCCGCACGCGCTTGCGGGCCAGCGCATCGACCGCGGCGGCCACGGCGAGGTAGGTCTTCCCCGTTCCGGCCGGCCCGATCCCCACCACGATGTCGTGCTGCGCAATGAGCTGCAGGTAGTCCCGCTGGCCGGCGGTCTTGGGCTGGATCACGCGCCGCAGTCCGGGGAGGATGATTTTCAATTCTCCGCCCGCCGTCGCACCCTCGGAGAGGGTTCCCGCCTCGCCTTCGAGGACCAGTCGCTCCACATCGTGCACGTCGAGCAACTCACCCATCCGGGCGAGATCGACCATCGCCTGGGCCACGGGAGCCGCACGCTCCACCGCCGGCACGGGACCCTGGAGCGTGAGCGAATCACCGCGGAGCGAGAGGCGGACGCCCAGGCGCCGCGTGAGCTCGACGAGGTTGCCGTCGTTCACCCCCGCCAACGCCAACAGATCCACGCCTTCGACCGAGAACCGCCGGACCGCGTCTTCGCTCACGGCACCGTCCGGATGTGGAGGGTCGCCAGGTCTTCGGCACGCGCCGGCGACGGCGCTCCTTCGAACAAGGCCCGCGCCGCCGCGGTCTTGGGGAACGCGATCACATCGCGCAGGCTCCCGGCTCCCGCCAGCAGCATCGAAACCCGGTCGAACCCGATGGCGAAGCCCCCGTGCGGCGGCGCCCCGGCCGCGAGCGCGCCGAGCAGGAACCCGAACCGCGCGTCGATGTCCGCGCGCGTCAACCCCAGGTGCTCGAACACCCGCCGCTGGACCGAGGGATCGGTGATGCGGATGGACCCCGAACCCAGCTCGTTGCCGTTGTAGACGGCGTCGTAGTGCAGGGCGCGGCACGCGAACGGCTCGCGGTCGAGCTTCTCCAAATCGTCCGGGTGCGGCGCGGTAAACGGATGGTGGGCGAATACGGGCGCGCCGGTACCGGGATCCGGCTCGAACAGCGGGAAGTCCACGACCCAGCAGAAAGCGTGCGCCGTGCGGGGTGAGGGAGCGAGCCTCCGAATCACGTCCTGTCGCACGCGATCGAGCACCGGTGACGTCACCCGGTCCGGGCCGACCGTCATCAGCGCCGCGTCACCGTCGCCGACGCCCAGGCCACCGAGCGCGTCGATCGTGAATTGTTTGGCGACCGACCCCGAGAGCTCATCTCCCTGCCGTTTCACCCAGGCGAGGCCCGGCCCGCCCAGTTGTTTCGCGGCCGCCGCGAGCTGATCGACGTCCTTGCGCGACAAAGCGCCGCCCCCTCGGACGGCGAGGCCCCGCACGCGCGCACCGTCGCCCCGGGCGGATTCGAAGAACGGCACGGCAAGCGGCTGCACCGCCGCGGTCCAGTCCGTGATCTCGAGCTCATAGCGCAGATCGGGCTTGTCCGAGCCGTAGCGCTCCATCGCATCGCGCCAGGCCAGGCGCGGAAAGGGCTGCGGGATCGCGTGCCCCGCTTCTTCCCACAGGGCGACCAGCACCGACTCGACGAAGCCGATCACGTCCTCCACGCCGACGAACGAAGCCTCGATGTCGATCTGCGTGAACTCGGGCTGGCGGTCGTTGCGCGAGTCCTCGTCCCGAAAACAGCGCGCCAGTTGGAAGTAGCGGTCGAACCCGGCGACCATGAGCAGCTGCTTGTAGATCTGCGGCGATTGGGGGAGCGCGTAGAACTCTCCCGGATGGACGCGCGAGGGAACCAGGTAGTCGCGGGCGCCCTCCGGGGTTGGCTTCGTGAGGATCGGCGTTTCGATCTCCAAGAACCCGAGATCGGACAGCGTGCGCCGCGCCCGCTGCAGCAGCCGATGCCGCAGCATCAGGTTGGCCTGCAGCTCCGACCGGCGCAGGTCCAGATGTCGGTGCTTCAAGCGCAGCTCTTCAGCCGGAAGCTCCTCGCCCTTGCCCCGCGCCACGGGGATGGCCGGCGTCTCGGCGGGCCCCACGACCCGCAGCACGCGGGCGTGCACCTCGATCTCGCCGGTGGCGAGCTCCGGATTCTGCATGTTCGTGGGCCGCGCCACCACCTCCCCTTCGACCAGCACGACCGACTCGACCCCGACCGTCTGCGCCCCGGCGACCACCTCGGCCGCCGCCCACGCAGGGCCGATCGCTACCTGCACCAACCCGTCCCGGTCGCGCAGGTCGAGAAACACGATGCCGCCGAGGTCCCGGCGCCGGTGCACCCATCCCCCCAGCCGCACCGCGCGCCCGACATCGGAGCGCCGCAGCGCGCCGCACCGATTCGTCCGCAAAGTCGTGCCGCTCACCCCTACGCGCCCTCCGCCTCGAGAATGGCCCGATAGAATTCCTGCGGGGTCCGCGCGGCCAGCAGCCGTGCCCGTACCCCTTCCTGCCGTACCAGCCGCGAGATCCGGCTCAGGGCTTTGACGTGCGCCCCGGCCATGGCCTCCGGGCCCGCCAGCAGAAAAAACAGCCGGACCGGTTTACCGTCGATCGTCTCGTACCGCACCGGATTCGGGCTCGTCCCGGCCACGATCCCCAGTCCGACCATGGCGGGGGAGCGTCCATGCGGCACCGCTACCCCGTGGCCGATACCGGTGGGAAACTGCCGCTCCCGCTCCAGGATCGCCGCCAACACCTCCTCGCCCGGACCGCCGTCCCCGGGCAGCAGGAGCCCCACCAGTTCCCGCAACACCCCCTCCTTGTCGCTTGCCTGGAGCGGGATGCGGATCCGGTCGGGAGTGAGCAGGTCGGTCAGGCGCACGGCGTCCCATAAGTGGTGTAAACTGTTGAATGTAGTTAAGTTGGGCGGACAGCGCTACGCCACTCCTTGAGCCCCGAATGACGCGTTTCTCCTGTGTTTTCATGCTCCTCATGGCCGCCACCGCTGGCGGTCCGCTCCACGCGCAGGCCGGGGCGGGCAGCGAGCTGTGGCGCTTGGCGGCCGCGACGATTCCGGTTCCAGCGGCACTCGCCGCCGGGGCGGGAGCGTCGTATTGGAATCCCGCTCAGGGGGCGTCGGGGCGTGGCCAGATCGGCCTCGATCTTATCCAGACGCCTGCTGCCGTTGGGGCCACCGGCTTGATTGGAGCCATCCGGTTGCCCCTCGCTCAGGTAGGGACGGTGGGATTCGTTTACGCCCGCATGGAGCTGGGTGACCTGGTGCGGACCACTGACAGCCCCGATCCCGAAGGGACCACGATTCCCGTCTATACCCAGAGCGCCGGCGTCACGTGGGCACGAGTGTTCGGGACGACGAGTCTGGGAGGTGGGCTCACCTACCACGCAACCCGCTTCGACGGGAACCGCTCCGACCATTGGGCGCTGGACCTCGGCATGACGGCGTCGCTCCTGGGAAACAGGCTTCGGATCGCGGCGGGGACCAGAGGGCTGCGCCGGCTAGGAAACGACCCCGCCCAGGACGTGAACGTCGGCCTGGAGTATCGCGCCTGGCGCGGCAATCTCTGGGGCACGACCGGCGGCACGCTCGTGACGCGCTACGGATGCGTTTTCGGCCACCCCGGCGGCGCGGATCATAAGCTCGGCGCCGGGCTGGATGTGGGCGCGTCGCTTTCCTTCGACGCTCTCATCGCCCGCGAGGCGAGCTACGGGACCGCCGCCTGGCGCAGTGCCGCGGGCGTCCGGATCGCCGTGGGGCGTTACCGGTTGTCGTTCGCGC
>JBGPIW010000302.1:0-3898 GCA_041485045.1 Gemmatimonadota bacterium
ATCCGCTCGATCTCGGCGAGTTGGGCGGGGGTCAGGTGCGTCTCGTCCCAGCCCTTCACATAGGTCGCCGCGGCGACGGCCCCAGGCCCGTCATCCCACATCGAGAGATGGCCCTTGAAGCGCGGGTCGAACAACGCGGTCCACGAGTCGATCCCGCCCGGCACTTTGTCGGTGCGGTACAGAATGGAGGTGTATCCCCAGTCCCACGGCACGTAGTACTGCTTGCCGTTCACCTGTCCCAGCGCTTTGAACCGCGCGGGCACCTGGGCCCAGTTGGCGAGTCGCGTCGTATCAATCGCCAGAACCAGGCTGTCGGTCACATAGAAGTTCTGCCACCCCGTGTAGAAGTGGAACACGCAGGCTTCCGCCCCTGCCTTCACTTTGCCGTAGATGTCGGCGTCGGACTCGCCGAAGGCCACGCTGACATTCACTTTGGGGTACTTCTGATGAAACGTGGCGAACATGACGGTGTCTTCGTAGCCGGCCCAATCGAGCACGGTGAGGGTGCCGGTGGCGTCCGCGGAAAGCCGTGCGGCCGGAGGCTTCTCTTTGGCGCAGGCCACGCCGACGAGCAGGAGCAGCGCAAAACGGTTGGCGATCATGTGGGGCCCTTTTTTCTTCGGGAGAGACGGGAATCTGGTGGTCCGAGTCGACGCCGCAAGTAGCGTCATCCCAGGGCGTCGGCCAACCGAAACCACGCGCCGACGAGTGGCAGGAACCAGGGCCGCTTGCGGTACAGCGGCACCGTCGGGAACTCAAGCTCGGAGAAGGGCAGCAGATCGCCCCGGCCGGCGATGGCGTCCGCGATTCTCGCTCCGAGGTAGGTGGCCATCGCCACACCGTGCCCGCAATAGCCCATCGCGTAGTGCACGCCATCCAGGGTCCCCGCGTGGGGAAGCTGGTCGAAGGTGAATCCCACGTTTCCCGACCAGGCGTACTCGAGGGGGACGCCCGCCAGCTGTGGAAACACCGTCGCCAGGCCCTTCGCCAGGATGCGCGCAGCGTCGGCGGTGGTCGTGGGCGTGAACGACGCGCGTCCGCCGAACAGGAGGCGGCGGTCGGCGGAGAGGCGGAAATAGAACAGCAGGTGCTTGGTGTCGCTGAGCATCCGACGCTGCGGAATCAGCTCGCGGGCCACCCGCTCCTCCAGCGGGACGGTCGCGACGATGTGGCTGCCGATCGGGATCACGCGCCGCCGCAGCGCCGGTGCCAGATCCCCGCTGTAGCCGTTGGTCGCGACGAGAATTTCTCCCGCGCGCACGGGCCCCCGCGATGTGATGAGGTCGAAACCGCCGGCAGCGCGACCGAACCGCTGCACCTCGACACCTTCCACCAGGCGGGCGCCGGCGCGGCGGGCCGCGTCGGCCAGCCCGAAAAAGTACTTGCCCGGATGGATCCCGCCGGCACCCCGGTCGAGGAGGCCGCCATGATAGGCGTCCGAGGCGATCTCGCTGGGGAGGCGGTCGCGCGGCAACAGCTCCGTCTCGTACGCGAAGGCCTGTCGCAACAGCGCCGCGGAGCGCTCGAGGTCGTGGTAATGCCCCGGCCGACTGGCGAGCGACACGTGGCCGCAGCGGGCGTATTCGCAGTCGATTGCCTCGCGCGCCACCAGGGCTTCGAGAAACCGTACCGACTCGAGCGCGGCGTCAAACAGCGCCCGCGCCCGTCCAGGGCCGCATCGCCGGAGCAGGGCAGCGGCTCCGAGCTTGAAACCCGGCAACACGAAGCCGCCATTGCGGGTGCTCGCCCCCCACCCGAGCGTGCGGCTCTCCAGTACGGTGACGCCGACTCCGTGTCGCGCGAGCGTGCGTGCGGCCGAGACGCCCGTGTACCCGCCGCCGATCACGGCGACCTCGGTATGAGCGGGGAGCGGCGTCTCTACCTGAGCATGGAGCCGCGGGACGGACTCGAGCCAATAGGGTCGCTCGTGCACGGTCACTCTGGGAAAAGGGCAACGTCGGCGGCCGTCAGGCCGGTTCCTCGCAGCGTTTTGTTCCAGTCCGCACATTTTCGCTTACCAGTCTACCTCAGGGGCCCCCTATCGTGCAGCATGCTGGCCCGCGTACGCTCCGCCGCCGTCTTGGGCATCGATGCCTATTTGGTGGACGTCGAAACCGACATCGCCAACGGCCTCCCGACATTCGCTACCGTCGGTCTCCCCCAGGGGGCCGTGAAGGAAGGGCGTGAACGCGTCTACTCGGCGATCGCCAACACCGGCTTCAAGTTTCCCCTGAAACGCATCACCGTGAACCTGGCCCCGGCCGACGTCCGCAAGGACGGCTCGGCGTTCGATCTGCCGATCGCGGTCGGTATCCTCGCCGCCACCGAGCAGATCCCACTCGAGCGCCTCGGCCGAATGGTGCTGCTGGGCGAGCTGGGGCTGGAGGGGGCGATCCGCCCAGTGCGGGGGGCGCTACCGGTCGCGCTGGCCGCTCGCGCCGCGGGGGCTGAGGCGCTCATTCTCCCGAAGGAGAACCTCCCCGAAGCCGGCGTCGTGGCAGGGCTGCGGGTGCTGGGCGCCGCCACTCTCGGCGAGCTGGCCGACTATCTCGACGCCAAAGGGGAGTTGCCGTCGGCCGATGTGGACGTGAGCCGATTGTTCGCCGAGCGTGCGCGAGACGATGTGGACTTCGCGGAGGTCAAAGGGCAGCAGCACGCCAAGCGCGCACTCGAAGTCGCCGCCGCCGGAGCCCACAACATACTGATGGTCGGTCCGCCGGGCTCGGGGAAAACAATGCTCGCCCGGCGGCTCCCCACGATTCTCCCCCGCATGAGCCTCGAAGAAGCGCTCGAAACGACCAAGATCCACTCGGTCGCCGGCGTCCTCCCGCTCGGCGAGTCGCTCGTCGCACGCCGACCGTTCCGCGCGCCGCATCATACGATTTCGGACGCGGGATTGATCGGGGGCGGTTCGTATCCCCGTCCCGGGGAGGTGAGCCTCGCACACGGCGGCGTGCTGTTTCTGGACGAACTGCCGGAGTTCCGCAAGAACGTGCTGGAGGTGCTGCGCCAGCCGCTGGAGGATGGCAACGTGACGATCGCGCGGGCCGCGATGAGTCTGGCCTATCCCGCGCGCTTCATGCTCGCGGCCGCGATGAACCCGTGTCCCTGCGGGTGGTTCGGCGACCCGCAGCACAATTGCTCGTGCGGGCCGATCGGCGTGCAGCGCTACCTCGCGCGGGTTTCGGGCCCGCTGCTCGATCGCATCGACCTCCACCTCGAGGTGCCGGCCGTGGCCTACCAGGCGCTCGCCGAGCACGGGAGCGCGGAGCCGAGCGAAGCAATCCGGGAGCGAGTGGACCGGGCGCGGCTGGTGCAGCGGGAGCGGTTCGCCACGCGGGCCGGGGTGTACGCCAACGCCCACATGGCGCCGCGGGATATCCGGGCGTTCTGCCGCGTGTCCGACGGGGCCGACGGATTGCTCCGCTCGGCGATCACCCGCCTCGGCTTGTCGGCGCGGGGTTATCACCGGGTGCTCAAGATCGCCCGGACCGTCGCAGACTTGGACGGGGCCGCCGAGCTCCAGCCGAAGCATGTGAGCGAGGCGATCCAGTACCGCAGCCTCGATCGCCGCGGGGTCTAGACGGACTTTGGCGGTGCAGCTCCGGGGGGCGCATCGCGTTCGATGCGTCCCCCGGTTCCCGCCTCGTAGAAGCTAGTGCTGGATGTACACCGGCACCTCATTCTGAAGCGCCAGGGTCGCGGCCCGGTTCAGGGCGTTTTGTGCGCTCTCGGGCGTGGCATTCGCGCCCAATTCGATCTGCGGGGCCCCTGCCGGAATCGACGCACGGCCGCCGGTCGCGCAGGTCACCTTGATGGTCATTGGCGTGTAGATGCCGAAGGTCAGACCTCCCACGAGGCTGTTCAGGAAGCTGTGAAGCGTTTCGACCTTGGACAC
>JBGPIW010000303.1:0-3885 GCA_041485045.1 Gemmatimonadota bacterium
ATGACGAAGAAAACGAATCCTCCGACTTCGTCGACGGAGAAGATCTGGACGATGTTCGGCTGCGACAGCCGCGCAGCGGTCCGCGCTTCGCGTAGGAACCGCTCTCGGAGGGGTGGGTGAGCGGCCAGATGAGGCGGCAGCAACTTGATCGCCACGAGCCGGTCGAGCCGTACCTCTCGCGCGAGATACACAATCCCCATCCCGCCACGCCCCAGCTCGCGCTCGAGCGAGTACCGGCCTGCCAGGGCTTGCTGAAAGCCGACGAAGATCGAGTCGAGCGCCTCGCTCACAGCGCCTCCTCGATCTCCTTGTGCGCCTCGAGCAGCAGCTCCACTTCCTGCGCCGCCTCCCGCGCGAGCGTCAGATCGGTGGTGAGGCTCTGCACGCTCCCCGCGCCCGCGTGCAGCTTCAGGAGATTGAGACGGATCGTTTCGAGCGCCGCGACGGCGTCTTTCAGCCGGCGTTGTACCAGCTCGCGCTCCGCCTCGAGATCCGTCACGATCCTGTCGCGCCGCGCTTTGATGTCCCCGGCGATCTGACCTGAGAGCCGCCCCCGCTCCTCCGCTCCCTGCAGGGCGTCGTTCAATTCCTCGAGCCGCACGCGCATCCGCCCCGCATCGTGCTCCAGCCGCCGCAGCACGTCCGGCAACTCACGCAGCTCCTCGCGAGTTTCCTTCGGCAGCTCCTCGAACAACCGCTCAGCGGCCATCCCGAGCACCAGCTCGGTGGGACGGAACGTGAACCCCGAGGCGAGCGCGGGGCGTCCCTCGGGTGCGCGCAGGCGACCGAAGATCAGCCGTCCGATCGGCCCGCGCCAGATCCGCAGCCAGATCTCCGTGTCGAGATCGCGACGACGCTGGAGCCGGAGCAGCGCCAGGCCGCCCGAGGGGATCCCGACCAACAGCCCCAGGGCCGCGGGCATGCCGAGCCACGGCACCCAGCCGAAGATGCTGCCGAGGGTCATCCCCAGGAAAGAAACCCCCAACCCTCCAGCGGCGAGCCAGCGCAGCACGCGCTCGAAATGCGACGGTCCGCGCCCGTACTCGTAGGCGCGCTCCTCGCTGCCCGACTCGAGCTCGGCGCGAAACGCGGCCACCACGTCTTCCCGCGCGAACCCGGCCTTGGCGAGCCGCGCCGCGCGGCTCACGAGTACTGCCAGCGGCACCACCGTCAGCCCGGCGAACAACGTCCCAAGTCCCGAGATCGCGCCGAGCCCGGACGCGCTCCCAGCACTGGCCGCGATCCCGGTGATGATGGAGAGCGCCCAGAGGTACACGACGGAGCCGATCCCGCCGAAGCGCCCGCCGCGCTTGGCAAACACGCGCAGCGGCACCGGCAGCTCCTTGCGCTGCTCCAGCGCCAGTCCCATCTGATCGGCGAGCGCAGCGGCGCTCTCCGGCCGCTCGTCCCGTTCCTTCGCGAGACACTTGTCGATCGCCTGGGCGAGGCGGCGCGGCGTGCCGTCGGTGATCGCGCCGAGGGGGCGCGGCGCCTCAGTCACCTGCTTGGCCAGGACCTCGGTCGCTTTCGTTCCCGTAAAGGGGAGCCGGCCCGAGAGCGTGAAGTACCCCACGACGCCAAGCGCGTAGAGGTCACTCTTCGCATCCACCAGCTCTCCCAACGCCTGCTCCGGGCTCATGAACTCGGGCGTCCCGATCACATCGCCCCCGTCGATGCCCGCCGCGCCGCTCACCTGCGCCGCGATGCCGAAATCAGCGACGAGCGCGCGGCCCGTCCCCGTTTCCAGCATGATGTTGTCCGGCTTCACGTCGCGGTGAATCACACCCAGACCGTGCGCGTAGGCCAGCGCCCAGGCCACTTCGCGCAGCAGGCGGGCGGCGTCGGACGGGGCGAGCGGTCCGCGCCGCTGGACCCGCTCGGTGAGTGTCTCGCCTTCCACGAAGGCCATGGCGAAAAACACGTACTCGCCGACCTCGTCCACCGCATGGATGGGAATGATGTTGGGATGGGACAGCTTCGCCGCCATCCGCGCCTCGCGCAGAAACCGCTCGCGCAGCCCCGGCTTGGCCAGGAGCGACGGCGGCAAGAGCTTCAGCGCGACCGGCCGGTCGAGCCGGACTTCGCGCGCGAGGTACACGATGCCCATGCCGCCGCGGCCCAGCTCGCGCTCGATGGAGTAGCGGCCGGCGAGGGCCGCTTGGAACGCAAAGAACAGATCGTCGGTGGCGGGGCGGGACTCGGTCGTCATGGCCCACGTCCCGCGTCCGCGACGAGGAGCCCATCGACTTCGCCGGCGGCCTCGAGCAGGCGGTCCGTAGCCTGGCTCAGCTCACGGGCGGCGGAGAGATCGGCGGTGATGCCGTCGAACGTCCCGGCGCCGACGCGCAGCCGGAGCAGGTCCAGCCGGATCACCTCGAGCGCAGCAACGGCATCGCCGAGGCGGCGTTGCGATGCCGTCTGGGCGGTGTGCAGCGTGGCCACGAGCGCGGCCCGACGCTCGGCAACCGCCTCGCGGCCGCCGGCGGTCCCCACGGCGCCCGCCTCCACCGCGGCGAGGGCCTCGCCCAGCTCGTCGCAGCGGCGCCGGATGCGCTGCGCGTCCTGCTGCAGTCGCAGCACGATGATGGGCAGGTCGGGCAGCGCCCGCCGCGCGTCCGACGGCAACGCGGCGTACAACGCGGCGGCCGCGGTCCCGACCACGATTTCGGTGGGGTGACCCGCCCCGTCCGGCGGGAGCGCCCCCCGGCGCCCGCCGAGTCCCGCGACGCGATAGAGCCATCGCCCTACGCCGGAGTCCCAAAATCTCCGGCGGGACCCACTCAACACGCTGGCGCGCCAGGCGGTGCCCGATCCGAAGAGCGAAACGGCGCCCGTGACCGCGGCCAGGGCCCCGAACACCTCCGGGAACGGCCAGGTGAGCTGGAGCAGCGCCGACGCGGCGAAGACCGTGAAGAGACCGGTGGCGGCGAGCCACCCGCGATGCAGGAACCGCTGTTCCGTCCCCGGCGTCCGGCCGGCGATGGCGATGCGGTCCTCGCGCAGGCGCTCGGCGTCGGCGGCGAGCGCACGGACGAGATCGGGGTGATCGTATCCGGCCCGGATCACGCGGCGCAGCCGGCGGACCGCGATCCCCACAGGGCCCAGCAGCGCGCACCCGAGTGCGCCGAAGCGCACCAGGTCCAGGATCGTCGCGACGAGCGGGGGCGTCGGCTCCGAGACCGGCGACAGCGTGAGCGAGAGTACGAGCCAGATCGCCACGCCGGCGAGCAGGAACGACGGAAACAACCGGTGGGCGGAGAGGCTGTCGCTCTCCGAAAGGAACACGCGCAGCGCGCTGGGCAGCTCGCGCCCCTCCGCGGTCAGCGACAGGGCGGCGGCCAGCGCCGCGCCGTCGGCGAACCGGCCATGCGGCTCCTTGATCAGGCAGCGGGCCACCACCGCGGCCAACCCGCGCGGCACGCCGGGGGCGACCGTGGGCAACGCCGGCGCGGGCTGGGTGAGATTTGCCGTCAGGCGCGCGACCGCCGTCGTTCCCGAAAACGGGAGCCGGCCCGACAGTGCATAGAACGCGACCACGCCGAGCGCGTACACGTCGGTGCGCCCATCCACCGCGTCCCCGCTCGCCTGCTCGGGGCTCATGAAGTCCGGGGTCCCGAGCACCTCTCCCGCGCCCGTCCCGCCGCTGCTCTCCTGGTGACGCGCGATACCGAAATCGGTGACCAGCGCCCGCCCCGTCGCCGCCTCGAGCAGGATGTTTTCCGGCTTCACGTCGCGGTGCACCACACCCTGTGCGTGCGCGTGGGCCAGCGCCCACGCCACCTCCCGCAGCACGCGGATCGCCTCCGTCGGGCTCAGGGGACCGCGCGTCGCGATGCGATGGGCCAGCGTGTGGCCGCTCACGAGCGCCATCACGTAGAAGACGAA
>JBGPIW010000304.1:0-3866 GCA_041485045.1 Gemmatimonadota bacterium
CATCGGGCGATGACCGCCGAGGCGGGCGTCGAAATGGTGCGCAGCTCGCGAAGGAAGACCGGCGGAAGGTTATCGGCCGAACGCGCGGTGCGCCAGTTGGGCCCGGGACCAGTATGAAGATCAAAACCGGCAACTGAGGCCTGCGTACAACAGGTCGTACCCCGAGCTCGCGCCCTGCTCCCGGTATGCGGAGAGCACCATCAGCCACGCGCCCGCCAGATTCACGTCGGCGTCGGCCGAGAACCAGTGCGTGGTCGTCGTGAGGCCGGCGGTGCTGGCGCGCTCGGTCCGCAAGCCCCCTCCGACCTGAACACTCCCCCGGCCGCCCGGCTCGATCCCCACCGTCAGCGCCTGCAACCATCCGCTGCGCCCGACGCTCGTATAGTGCGTACTCCGCGAGCGCAGGCTCAGGCCGTACCGGGCAATCCGGTCGGCGCCGAGGGAGAGGGTTGTGGACCCCGCCGCGCCACCGCTGCCACCGCCGGACCGCCGTGCGTCGACCGCGGCCTGAAAGCGCCCCGTGCGGGCCGACAGCCCGATCCAAGCGCCGCGCCGGAAGGCATCGTCGAAAGCCGTTTCCGGGCTCACGACGTCGCGATACAGTCGGACGTTGCGCCGGCTGTCCACCCCGCTCGTCAGGCTGAAGGCGTCACTGACATGCAGCTGGAACGTCGCGAACGTACTGGTCGGCGAGATGGCCGATTCGCCGCCCACGCGCCGCCAGGGCCGGTAGTAATCCACCTCCTGCGCCGCAAATATCGAGACCCGCCGGGTGGCGTAGTCCCCCTGCAAGTAGAGAAACTCGCGGTTGGCTCGGCCGTGCAAGTAGGAGCCGGACAGGCCGGCCGAGACGCCCCAGCGCGCGAGTGAGGCGATTCCGCTGCGCCGCTGGGCGTATGCCCCGAGCTGCCCAGTCGTGCCGGAGAAGCCCAGATTGACCGGCTCGGGTTCGCTCCCTACAAACACACCGCCGCCCCAGCCGCTGCCGCCCCACTGCGCCGACACGCCGTCCAGGAGGCCCACCGGTGCGATGCCCGGCGCATACTGGCGCCCGGCGCTGAGCCGCAGCGGGGAAGCCGGTGTTTGCCAGGTCAGCGCCGCCTGGTAGACCCGCGTCTGCGCCCGCGACGCGGTGCCCAGTCCGTCGGCACGGGTCTGGAGCGCGCGCCGGCTGCGCACATCCGCGGTGATCCCCAGCCCGGTCCCGGCCAGTCCGCTGCCCAGCATCCGGAACTCTCCCGACGGCTGCACGATCTGCGCTCCGCTGCCGTCCTCCGGTCGCACTAGGAGGAAGGAAAGGCCGAAGCGGCCGCGCAGCGCGCTCCGGCGCCGCTGGTCCCACGGACGTTGTGGAGGTGGGGCGGGCCGGGCCGCGACCGGCGCACCGGAATCGGGTGCGGCCGCTGTGAACCGCACCGAGTCGCCCACCACGAGTGCGGCCGTGATGCCGGAGATATCGCAGGCGGCCCGGTGGGTCGCAAGGAACGTGACAGCGAGCACGGCCACCGTGCTGTCCCCGCGGGTCACCTCCACGCGGCTGGTGTCCCGCAGCCCTTCGGCCACACCCGCGTCGATGTACGCGGAGGCCGTCGTCAGATAGGTCACGTGCGACCAGCGGACCACTCGTCCGGGGGACTGCTGGCTCGCGCCGGGCGCCGGGATAGCGAGCACACTGCACAGGATCGCGAAATCGCGGACCCTCAATCTCCACCTCTTCCGCTCGGGTGGCAGCTGTAGCACTGCTGGCTGGTGTAGCCCCTGCCCCGGTGCGCGTCCTGGTGACACTGCACGCAATCGAATTGGCGGAAGTCGTTCGAGTCGATGTGACAGGTCGAGCACGACGACCACTTGCCCCGATGGGCTCCTGAGAAAATTGGGAAGAACCGGTCGTGGTCGAACCTGGCGCCGGTCCAGCGTGCCGTCGAGTGGCACGAGGCGCAGTCAGTCGGAAACTGCGCCGCGCGGTGGTTAGGGTCGGTGGTGCCATCGTAGTCCGCCTGGTGGCACGACGCGCACGTGGACGGCATGGCCTGGAACTGCCCCACCCCGTGACACCGGGAGCAGGTGATCCGGAGGTGTGCGCCGGTGAGCGCGAACCCCGTCGCGGCGTGATCGAACCTCGTCCGGAGCCACGTGACGGCGGCGTGACACTGCGCGCAGTCGGTCGTGTAGCCGACGGCCGTATGATCGGGGTCGCGGGCGGCCTGGTAGTCCCTCAGGTGGCACGACGAGCATTCCACGGCCACCGCCACGAACGTCAGCCGCCCTTGCTGAGTGGCGTGGCAGGACTCGCAGTCCACCGTGAGGTGCGCCCCCGCGAGCGGGAAGCGCGTCAGCTGGTGGGCTCGGGTCATCGCGGCGCGGTCGAGGAAGGTCCGCGTTGTATGGCAACGCGAGCACTCGGTGCCAACTTCCCCGCGATGGGGGTCGCGGTGGCATGATGCGCAGCTCGTGGAGGCGCCGCGAAAATCGAGCGTGGCGTGGCAGGCCCGGCAGGTGGCCGTGGCGTGCGCCCCGGCGAGCGAGAACCGCGCCGTCTTCCCATGGTCGAACTCCGCGCTGATCCGCGCCGGCGCCCACGCCAGCGGACTGTGGCAGACGCTGCAGGCCACGGCAAGCGTCCCATGCGGATTCGCGAGCGGCGACGCCTGCTGCGCCCAACCCGGTGTGGAAAGGAACAGCAGTAACCCGATCCACTTCATCGAACGGCGCCTTCACGAAAAGGAAGACAGTCGCCTACTGGCGCAGGCAAGTTCTGTGCTCTTCGAGGTCCCTACGAACCGCGGGGCGTCGCTGGACTGAAACGCGTCATGTGGCGCGTTCCGTGACAACCGGGACGCCGCGGTCTTCAATGAAGCGGTTTGTCTAAGGAGTCAAAAGCGGAGGCTCAACCCCGTGTACAGCAGGTCGTGCGCTTCGATGCCCCCCGTCTCCCGGTAGGCGGAGACGATCACGAACAGCGAGCGGGCGAGGCTGACGTCCATGTCGGCGGACAGCCAGCGGATGTTGAGCGTCGGCGCGGCCGTGCTGTCCCGCTCCGTGCGCCAGCCCGAGGTCAAGGCGACGCTCCCCCGCCCGAACGGCTCCACCCCGACCGACACCGAATTGAGCCATCCCGCCCGTCCCGTCGTCGTGTACCGGGTACTCCGGGAGCGAAGGCTGACGCCCAGCGGGGTGAGGCGCTCGGCGCCGAGCGCCAAGGTGTAGGTGTTCGCCGAGCCGGTCGTCGCGTCGTGGTTCGTCCGCGCATCGAATGCGGCGCGGAAGTGCCGCGGCGTCCGGATCGCGAACCCCGCCCACACCCCCTGGCGGAAGGTGTCATCGAATATCGTCGCCGGGTTGACGACGTCGCGGTACAACCGCGCGCTGCGCCGGTTGTCGATGCCGGTCGTGAGGCTCAGCCCGGGCGTCACCTGGAGCTGGACGTTGGCGAACGTGCTAGTCGGGGAGATCGCCCGCTCCCCGTTCACCCGGCGCCAGGGGCGGTAGTAGTCCACCTCCTGCACGGCATAGACGGACAGATGACGCGTGAGGTAGTTCGCCTGGACGTACGCGTATTCTCGATTCGTGTGACCGCGCAAGTACGAGCCACTCGCGCCCGCGGTCAGCGACCACCGGGTCAGAGTCCCCGCGCGGTTATGGCGCCGCACGTAGCCGCCCAGCTGGGAGATGTCGCTCGAGAACCCGAGGTTGACGAGCTCGGGCTGCATCCCCGCGAACCCACCGTAGTCCCACGCCGATTGCCCGATCTCGACCGCCGCCCCGTCCAGCAGCCCGACCGAGGAGATCCCGGGGGCGTACTGTCGGCCTGTCGTGAACCGGACCGGAGAGCCCGGTACCTGCCAGGAGAGCGCCGCCTGGTACAC
>JBGPIW010000305.1:0-3865 GCA_041485045.1 Gemmatimonadota bacterium
CCTATCCTGGGGCGGTCGTGGTGGTCGGGCGGCATGGTCGGCTGGTCTTGCTCTCGGCCGCTGGCCACTACGGCAATGACGACCCTCGCCCCATCGACCCGTCGACCATCTTCGATCTGGCTTCGTTGACCAAGGTCATCGCACTCACGACCGCGTGCGCGCTGCTGGTGGAGGAAGGGAAACTGGATCTCGACGCGCCGGTTCAGCGCTACCTCCCCGCCTTCCGTGGACCGGACAAGGATCGGGTGACGATCCGGCACCTGTTGACGCATTCCTCCGGCCTGCCGGCGGATCGCCCGCTGTATAGGGAAGCGAAGGATCGACACTCGGCGCTGGCGCTGGTCGATACGACGCCGCTCGATACGACTCCCGGCACGCGGTTCGTCTACTCCGATCTGGGCGCGATCGTGCTGATGCAAGTGGTCGAGCGAATCACCGGAGAGCGGCTCGATCGCTATCTGGCGCGGCGCGTATTCGGCCCGCTCGGCATGACCGCAAGCCGCTTCCTGCCGCCGGCCATCTGGCGCGACCGGATCGCGCCGACCGAAATCGACACGGTGTTTCGACATCGGCTGATCCGCGGCGAGGTACACGACGAGAACGCGGGACGGATGGGCGGCGTGTCGGGACACGCCGGGCTGTTCAGCAATGCCCCGGACCTGGTGAGGTTTGCGGTGTGGCTCATGCAGGCTCGAACGGACACGACGAGCATATGTCACGGAATGGTCAATACGCGCTACGGCAGGATATACCTACCCGTTTCATGTTCTATGATCAGCGTAGAAACCGCTGACTTGTTCACGGCGCGCCAAAATCTTCCCCCAGGCTCAACGCGCGCCCTCGGCTGGGATACGCCGTCGGACTCGGGCTATTCGAGCGCGGGTTCGAAGCTGTCGCGCCTGAGCTTCGGGCATACCGGGTTCACCGGGACATCAATCTGGATGGATCCGGAGCGGGACCTGTTCGTCATTCTGCTGACAAATCGCGTGAACCCCACGCGGGCCAACACGAAGATCCTGCAGGTGCGCGCGGTGGTCGCGGATCTCGTAGCGGAGGCTATGAACCGCTGACATGACCCACGGGGCGCACGCCTCCGGCGGTCGACTCCCGGCGTAGTTACGATGATATTGAGCCGAGCCTGACGAATTCGTCGTCAAGCAGCACTTCGATCTCGACCGGTTGGGAGGACGGCGGCAATGAAATCACTCCTGGCTCTGGTGCTTTGCCTTGCGGCCCAGACAGTCGCCGCGCAGGACCAGTTGCCCTACGATGTGCCGGAGGGGTGGACCCGCACCCAGGACCCACGGACGGGCCTCGTATCCCTGACCCCACCGGGTCTGCGCGCGCCGTTGCTTTGCGTGATCACTGTATTCACACCCGAAACGTTCGCGGGATCGGGGCAAGCGTTCCACGACGAGATCGTGAGGCGCGCGATCAGCAACGCGCGCGTGCTGGAGTCGCCGCAGCGGGCGAGCGTCGGCGCCTTCCTCGTAACGAGCATCCATCAGCAGATGCCCAACGGGCTACAGCTCTGGAGCCGGATCTACTCCGCGCGTTGGGCCGATCGTGGCCAGGTGTTCATTCTCGCCGCCAACATGCCTGACTTGGCAAACCGGTTCGCCGCATCGGCGGACTCGATGATGAGCCGGATCGTGGTGCCATCCGTACCGAGCCAGGCCGCGAGCGCTCCCCTGTCGGCCACACCGCCCGCCAGCAACGGTGTGGAGCTGCCGCGCGGAGGCAGCGCGTTCGGGGACTACCTCTACACGGCACCCGACGGGTGGACGACCACGCCATCCGGGAACGGACTCTGGATCGCTTCCCCGGCCTCGGAGGCGGGCGAACGCTGCACCATCGGCCTCTGGCCCATGGCGCCCGCAAGCGGCGATCTGTTCGCGGACGCCCAGCAGGCCTGGGGCCAGATTCTTCAAGGGTTCGCGATCCGCCCCGAGGATCCGCTCAACAAGACGGTCCTCGTCCGCGGGGTCGCCCCGCAGGGTTGGGAATACGCGCTGCTCCGACGAGGAATCGTCTGGCCCGCGAACCCGGACGCCCAGCTCGGTGGGTCCATCATGGTGGCCAAACTGGGCGATCGCGTCGCGATCGTATCCTTTCTCTCGAAGGATCCCCGGTTCAGCTCGTGTTACATGTACGGATACGCTTTTCATCCCGAAGTGTGGCCGCGGTTCTTTGCCAACCTCCACTTCAGGAACTGGACCTCACCTTCCGGAAGTGGTCTCGCACAGAGAATCCAGGGCAGCTGGGAGTCGTTCGGAACCAGCACGGGGGGCGGCGCCGCCCTGCAATACGCGTTCACGCCCGCCGGCCGATACGCCTTCTTCGGCGTCGGGCAGCGTTACATGGCGCTCTCGCGGTTCGAGGCGGCCGTCTGGACCAGCACGACGTTCGGCGACGGGTCGTACTCGATCCGCGGCAACGAGCTGACGCTGCGGCCGGATCGCGGGGACCCCAACGTCTACTTCATCCGCCTCGAGCAGGTGAGCGAGGACGGCGGGAGAACCTGGACCGAGAAGTTCTTCATGATGCAACCGACGAGAACCGTCAACCTCGACGGAGCCACTATCCGGGATAACGAAGTCGGGTTCGAACGCCGCAATCCGTAGGATTCTCCCGCCCTCTACCGCCATCTTCCACCCGTGTTTAAGTTGTTGACATACGGAGGATTGACATGGCAACGACACAGCGACCCGACACCATCACCCTGACGCTCACCGAGCGCGCCGCAGAAGAAGTGCGCAAGTTCATGGCCGAAGAGAAAGTCGATCCGGCCACGGCGGGGTTGCGCCTGGGCGTGCAGCCCGGTGGGTGCTCCGGATTCAAGTACAGCCTCAATATCGACGAGAAACCCGAAGCCGACGACACGGTGATCGAGTCGAGCGGCGTGCGGCTCTTCGTGGACAGCTTCAGCGGCCAGTACCTGAACGGCGTCACCGTCGATTACAAGAGCAACTTCCAGGAGTCGGGGTTCGCCTTCGAGAATCCGAACGCGACCGGCGGGTGCGGTTGCGGGACGTCCTTTACGGTCTGAGCCGGCGGCCGCATCTTCCGTGACGCTCGAGGCCCGCCAATCGCGCGGGCCTCGATTCGTTTGCGCGAGCCAACTCGTGGCCTTCTAGGAGGTTCTCCTGCGACCGCTCGATATCGCCGTCATCGTGGCCTATTGCGTGGCCGTCGCCGGCGTCGGGGTGCTGCTCGGCGGGCGCCAGAAGGACGCCACCGACTACTTCCTCGGCCACCGGGGGCTTCCCTGGTGGGCGATCCTGCTCTCGATCGTCGCTACCGAAACCTCAGCCCTGACCGTGATCTCGGTCCCAGGCCTCGCCGCCACCGGCAACCTCACGTTCATTCAGCTCGCCTTCGGCTACCTGGTGGGGCGCATCGGGGTCGCCGTCTTCCTGCTCCCCGGCTACTTCGAGGGCACCCAGGACACCGCGTACCAGCGGCTCGAGCGGCGCTTCGGCCCGCGCGCGCGCCGCGCCGCGTCCGGCGTCTTCCTCGTGACCCGCTCGCTCGCCGACGCGGTGCGCGTGTTCGCGACCGCGATCCCGCTCGCCATCATCACGCACTGGAGCATCCCTGCAGGCATTCTCGCGACCGGCCTGATCACGCTCGCCTACACCTGGGTTGGCGGCCTGCGCGCCGTCGTTTGGACCGACATCGTGCAGCTGGGCGTCTACATCCTGGGCGGCGTCGCGACCATCGTCGTCGCCCTGCACCAGGTGGGCGGCGTGAGCGCCATGGGCGCTGCCTACGACCACTTTAAGCTCGTCTTCCTCGATTTCCACTTCAACTTCACCACGACGTACACATTCTGGAGCGGGTTGATCGGTGGCGCCCTGCTATC